>JALUUN010000531.1 GCA_027021325.1 Planctomycetota bacterium | reverse complement strand
GTGGCCAGGCCCGCCAAGCCGGCCCAGCCCGTCAAGCCAGCCAAACCGGTCAAGCCAGCCAGGCCGGTCAAGCCGGTCCAGCCCGCGAAGCCGGCCCGCCCGGTTCAGGCCTCCGCGCCGAAGGCGGAGCCGCCCCGCCGGGAAGGTCCCTCGGGCAGGGCCGCCGAGATCCTCGCCCAGGCCCGGGCGAAGCGCGCCGCAGCCGGCGGAAAGACGCCTGCCGCCGGCAGGACCGAGGCCGGCCCCTCGGGCCGAGCCGCCGAGATCCTCGCCCAGGCCCGGGCGAAGCGCGCGGAGACCGGTACCGGCTCGGCCGCCCCGGCCCGGGACGGGAAGAAGGCCGCCTCGCCCGGCGGCCGCAGGCCCTCCACCGCGAAGGGCTCCGCCGCCTCGCGCCGCCGGTCCGGGGGCAGTGCCTCCGCCCGGAAGAAGGGGACCCCCTCGAAGCGCCGTTCGCGGCGGGAGGCGCCGGAGAAGAAGAGCCAGGCGCCGCTTCTCGTCGCCCTGGTCGTGGTCCTCGCCGCCGCCGGCGGCGGCATCGGGTGGTTCCTGAGCCAGGATCAGGAGCCGGAGCCTTCCGGCGTCGAGGCAGCGGCCGGCGCGGGCGCCGGGGCCGCCACCCCCGGAGCCTCGGCGACGGAGACCCCGGCCCCCGGGACCCGCGAAGAGGAAGCCGCAGGCGGCGGGGCCGCCCCGGAGCCGGCTCCCGCCCCCGAGCCCGCCCCCGAGCCCACGCCGGAACCGGAGCCCGAGCCCGCCGCTGCGCCCGCCGCCGACCCCGGCGCCGCGGCCGACGCCGCCTGGACGCCCCCCGAGCCGGGCGAGCAGATCCCGTGGCGCGGCATCACCGATCCCGAGGTCCTGGATCTGGCGTCGGTACCCCTCCTTCCGAAGTGGGAGCAGACCGACGAGGAGACCTGGCAGGAGATCGTCGCCGACGTGGAGTTGTTCCTCCAGGACAACGGCGTCTTCAGCACCCGGGCGGGCGACCGCGTCGTCGCCCACGGCCGCCCCGCCTTTCCGGCGGTGGTCAACGCCATGCTGCGCCAGGACTACAGCACCCGCGACGGCAACCGCATGGCCAACATGCTGAACGACCTGATCTTCAAGATCTCGGCCGACGGCAAGATGAACTACGGCTGGAAGTCGGTGGCCACCCTCGAGGAGGGCAGCGAGGAGTTCCGCGAAGCGGTCCTCTACAACAAGAAGATCACCGCCCGCTGGTACAACGACTGGCTGACGAAACTCAGCGTGAACGACGAGCAGTGGGCCGCCTTCACCGGACAGAAGAAGAAGGACAAGGCCGCGCCGAAGCCGCCGCCCGATCCCGGCGACCTCTTCGACGACTGAGGCCGGCCTTCCTCAGTCCTCCTCGGGCTCGGTCAGGTCCTCGACCTGGACGCCGCGGTCCTTGAGGAACTGGATGGCGTCGCGCACGGCGTCCTCGGGACCCTCGAGCTCGAGGCTGAGGAGGGCGATCTCCTCGGTCACGCTGGCGCCCCGGATGTTGTACTCCACCTGGAACTTCTTCCCCAAGGTGAAGGTCAGGGGCTCCTTGATCTGATCCTGCGGGATCGTGCAGAAGATCTTGCGCTTCATGTTCCAGTTCGGGTGCGTGCCGACCGCGGCCGCCAGTATAGGAGGCCGGCGGCAGCGGCCAGGAGGAAGGGGAGCGCAGGGGCGCGGGGCGGCTGGCTGACCGAGGCCCAGTCCTCGTAGAGCGGCGGCCGCCGCCAGGGATCCCAGTCCGGGCCGGCCAGGAGACCGGCGGGCCACAACCAGCCGGTCCAGGCTGCGGGCGCCGCCAGGGGGTCCGGCCGGGGCAGGCGCCGCGGGAGTTCGGCGCCGATCCAGGGCAGGGCCCAGAGCCCCAGCCAGAGCAGGGCCGCCGCCGCGCCCGGACAGCCCCGATGGCGCAGAGCGCGGAAGCAGAAGCCCCAGGCCAGGGCTCCGGCGCCGGCCAGGAGCCCGGGGGCGAGGCCGTCGGCCCAGACCGCCCCGGCGGTGGCGCCTCCCAGCAGGGCCAGGAGCCCGGGCGGCCCCTGGACCAGGAGGGGCCCGAAGGCGAGGAGCAGGAGGGAGAGGGCCGGCGGCACGGCGGGATTACTCGGCGAGCCCGGGCACGGTCCAGGCCTCCTCGACCGCCAGGCCGCCCTCGGCGTCGGGATCCGGCCGCAGGAGGAAGCAGCCGCGGGCGGCATGGCGCTGATCCCGCCCCAGGCTCAGGCGATGGAAGGGGCCGAAGGTCATCCTCTCCTCGGTCCCATGCTCGATGCTCTCGACGAGGAAGTCGCGGTAGAAGTCCTCGAAGAGGTGCTCCAGGGCGTTGTCCAGGGAGCGGGCGGCGAAGTAGGCGGCCAGCCGCAGGCGCTCGTGGTCCAGGGGGAGCTCCTGATTGCGGAACCAGACGCGGTCCTGGCGGATGGCCGGCTCCAGGAGCGGATCGGGGGCACAGGGCGTCACGAAGAAGAGCCCCGCGGGCAGGCTGGCGAGCTCCGCCGCCGAGCGCGCGGTGAGGGCGCGGGTCGTCGCGTAGACCCGCTCGGGGCCCGCGGGACCGGGCCGCGGCAGCGCCGCGCCCCAGGCGACGAGGACCCGCGGCGGCGCGGGCAGCTCCTCCACACGCGCCGCCCGCGGCAGCGGCCGTCCCAGGGCGGCGTCCAGGGCGGCGGCGCCGGCCCGCTCTTCCGCCGTCTCGCCCACGAGCTGGGCCGCCCCTTCGAGATCCTTCCGCTGGCGCAGGAAGACGGCCAGGGCCCGGGCCTCGAGACGCACCCCCTCGTGGAACCAGAAGGAGTACCAGGCCCCGTCCTCCTCGCCGGGAAGGGCGGTCCAGGGAAAGAGGCAGGGCAGACCCTCGGCCTCGCACCAGGCCTGGACCGGGCCCCAGCCGAATCGAGGGCCGCCGAGGCCCGAGACCAGGGCGAAGACCGGCTGCTCCTCCAGGAGGGCGGTGAGCTGCTCCGGCCAGGACGAGGGCGGTCCCTCCAGGCGCCAGACATGGAGCTCCCAGAGGCGGAGGGCGTCGTAGAGGGTGTCCTTGAAGCGGACGGAGTGGCCCGGCTTCTGGAGTTCCCAGAGGACATGCTGGTTGCGCCGCTCCTTCCAGGCCTCCAGGGTCTCGAGGAGGGCCGTCGCCTCCCCGGGATCGGCGTCCGGCAGGATCACGGTGGCGAAGTGGATGCGCTCCTCGTCCACGCCCGGCGAGGGCGCGGCCCCCAGGCGCTCGAGCCAGGCAGCCAGGTCCCGGGCGTCCTCCTCGCTCAGGCGGTAGCGCGGCATGGCCGGGTCCAGGGGATGACCGTCGGGACGCAGGCCCTCGCGCAGGGCGCGGATCAGGGAGGGGCGGTCGTAGGCCGGCCGGATGCGCATCTGCAGGAGCTTCGCCTTGAAGGCCCGCTCCTGCTCCTCCCGGTACAGGTAGCGCATCAGGTCCTGATTGCTCCACTCCTGCGGCGCGGCCAGGCGCGGGCCGGTGATGGGCAGGACGAGCATCCCCCCCTCCGCCGAACCCATGCCGCTGCGCTGGTGGCAGCGGACGCAGGCGGCGTCGGCGCCGCGGACCGGGACGTCGCCCTGGGCCCGGGCCTCCAGCGGGGTTCCGTCCGGGCGCCGGCCGCTGAGGTAGAGCAGGCGGCCGCGTTCCGGATCGCCGGCCGGGGGGCCCGGGGAGCAGGCCGCAAGCGCCAGGAGGACGGCGGCGCACCCGCGGCGTCCCGGACTCAAGGCCGGAGGAGGCCCCGGGCCTCCCGGACCAGCTGCGCCGCGGAGCTCAGCCCGTTCAGGCGGACCCAGGTGGAGCTCCCGGGGGCGCGCAGGAAGGTCAGGGGTTCGTGGTTCATCTTGTTCCGGTGCCAGGCGTCGAAGGCCTTCTGGACGGCCTCGATGTCCTCGCGGCGGCCGGTGAGGAACACCCAGTCGCGGCCCCCCGCCTGGAGGCCGGCAGCATAGTCGCGCAGGGCCTCGGGGGTGTCCTGCTCGGGGTCGATGGAGAGGGAGACGAGGAGCGGCCGCGGGTCGAGGCGCTCCAGTTCCCTTCGCGCCTCACGGAAGGTATTGGAGAGGATCGGACAGATGGTGCCGCAGGTGGTGAACACGAACTGGAGGAGGACGGGCCGGTCCGCGGGCAGGCCGGCGGGGAAGGCGAAGGGCTGGCCGTGGCGGTCGAGAAGGCGCACCTCCGGCAGGGCATAGGAATGCTCTTCCCGGGTGTAGGCGGAGGAGGAAGCCTGCCCCTCGCCGGGGGCAGGTCCAGCCGTCCTTCCTTCGCCACAACCCGCGACGAAGAGGACCGGGAGCCAGGGGAGCAACCAGGGGCGGAAGCGCAAGGACTTGCCAGACAGGGGCTTGAAGATGGGTCCGGGGTGAGGCCCGGGTCCCGGCGGACGCCGGCCGCGGGGCCGGGGTTCCCGGGATTCTGACCTCTACCCAGGATTTTCTTCTCATTGTGACAAGAAAATGTTGGTGCGCAGAAGGATTCCTCGATAGGCCTGGACTGTGCGGCCTCCGGGCCCTCCCCCCGCCGTCCGGGGTCCGCGCCCTCCTCCTCCCCCTCACGACCCCGTACTCCTCCTCCCTTCCTGTCCGGGCCCAGGGTCCGGACTCCGGACGAAGCTCTCCATGGGAACGACCTCCAAGAACCGCAGGGAAATCCTGAAGGCCGGCCTGGCGACGGGCGCCGCGGCCGCCCTGGCGACGCGCTCCTCGGCGCAGCTCTGCCCGCCGGACGGGATCCCGCCGGACCTCATCGTCCGGCCCTCTCCGCCGACGACTCCCTTCATCGTGCCGCTGCCGATTCCGCCGGTGCTGCAGCCGATCTCGGCCGGGGATCTGGTCCCGCCGGTGAACCCGGCCGCCCACCAGCGCTTCTACGACTTCCCGCCGAAGAAGTACTACCAGATCCGGCAGCGCGAGTTCCTCCACACCTACCACCCGGAACTGCCGCCGGCGGTGACCTGGGGCTACAACGGCATCGCCCCCGGCCCGACCATCCACGCCTGGTACGGCGAGCCCATCATCGTCCGCCAATGGAACGAACTGCCGGCCGATCACGTGGGCTTCGGCCTGCCGTCCACGACCACGCACCTGCACAACATGCATACGGCGACGGAATCGGACGGCTTCCCCATGGACTACATCGATCCCGGGGAGTACCACGACCACCACTACGCCATGTTCCCCGCCGGCTTCGACGAGCGGGAGACCTTGACCAGCCTGTGGTACCACGACCACCGCATGGACTTCACCTCGCAAAACGTCTATGCGGGGCTGACGGGCTTCTTCCTCTGCTTCGATTCCCGGGACACGAACAACGAGCGCGACCCGAGCCCCGACGCCTGGCGGCTGCCGAGCGGCCGCTACGACGTGCCGCTCATGCTCCACGACGTCCTCTTCGACCAGGACGGCCAGGCGGTCTTCGACGTCTTCAACACCGACGGCATCCTCGGCGACAAGTGGACCGTGAACCGGGTGATCCAGCCCTACTTCAAGGTGGAGCCCCGGAAGTACCGCATCCGCATCCAGAACGGCGGCCCCTCGCGGCACTACAGCCTGTGGCTGAGCAACGGCCAGGAATTCACGATCCTGTCCAGCGACGGCAACTTCCTGCCGGAGCCGGTCCAGAAGCCGAACCTCGAGATCTCCGTGGCCCAGCGCCACGACGTGATCATCGACTTCACCGACGCCCAGCCGGGAGAGCAGATCTTCCTGGTCAACCGCGCCGAACAGATCTTCGGCCGCGGCCCGACCGGACGCCTGCTCACTCCCGGCGACCAGGTCCTGCGCTTCGACGTGGACCTGCCGCGCCGCGGCGACCCGAGCCAGGTGCCGGACCGCTTCCGGGACCTCCCGGCCCCCGACCTCTCCGAGGTGGTCGAGGAACGCCTGTTCGTCTTCGACTACGACGGCGGCCTCTGGACCATCAACCAGCAGCCGGCGGACATGCACGTGATCAACGCCGAGATCAAGCAGGGCAGCGCCGAGATCTGGACCATCCGCAACGAGGGCTCCGACTGGCAGCACCCGGTGCACATCCACTTCGAGGAGTTCCAGATCCTCGAGTTCAACGGCAAGCCGCTGGAGCCGGGTGACCCGCGCATCAGCCGCAAGGACGTCCTCACCCTGAATCCGTGGGACGAGGTGAAGCTGTTCTTCCGCTTCCGCGATTTCACGGGCCGCTACATCATGCACTGCCACAACGTGGTGCACGAAGACCACGCCATGATGATCCGCTGGGACATCGTGCCCTGATCCCGCCCCGGTACACAGGAGCTGAACCATGAAGAATCGACGCGCATTCCTGCTGGCCGCGGGCGCCGCCGCCGTCCCGGCCGCTGCTCTGGCCGCCCGCAAGGACACCGCCTCCGGTGCCTCGCGCCGCGGCCCCCGGGTGTTCCCCTACAGGAACCCCGGCCCCTCCGCCTGCTACTTCCCGAACGTCGCCGTCGTCGACCAGTTCGGCAGGGAGCACCGGCTCTACGACGATCTCATCCAGGACCGGATCCTCGCCATCAACTTCATGTCGGTGGACGGGGACCAGCGCTACCCGGTGACCGACAACCTGGTGCAGGTGCAGAAGCTGCTCCCCGCCGGCGCCCGGCGCCGGCTGCAGTGGCTGTCCATCACCCTGGATGCGGAACGGGACACCCCGGAACGCCTTCTCGAATTCGCCCGCACCAAGGGCGCCGGCGAGAACTGGCTGTTCCTGACCGGCGATCCCGAGGACCTGGCGGTCCTGCACGCCAACATCTTCGTGCACCGCCCGACCCCCCTGTCGCCGAGCGCGAACCACCCGCGCAACGCCTTCTCGGTCCCCGGCTGCAGCGTCGGCCTCGGCCGCTACGGCAACGAGGCCCTGGGCCGCTGGGGATCCTTCCCCCTGCGCATCGCCCCCGAGAGCATCGCCGAGCGCTTTTCCTGGGTCGGCCTCGACGGCCGCGCCTGAGCCCCCGCCATCTCCCGCCAACGATGACCCTTCGAAGCATCCTTCTCCTGGTGGCGGCCGCGGCCCTCGCGGGCGTCCCGGCCCCGGCCCAGCAGGCCGGCGGCACCCCCGGCAAAGGCAACCAGGACCCCACGGCCCTGGTGCTGCACCCCGGCGTCCAGCCGCGTCCGGGGCCCAGCGAACAGTGGCTTTCGCCGGACGGCAAGACCACCTTCGTCGTCACTCCCGAAGGCCACTTCCCCTCCCGGGATCCCTTCGTCGATCCGCCGGGATCCAACTTCCTGACCACGGTCTACGAAGACATGCGGGACGGCAACGGCGTCGAGATGCCGAACACCCTGCCTTCGACGCCGACCAATCCGTACAACCTCCACGACGGCGACGTCATCGTCACGCCCATCGATCCGACCAGCCCCTCCGACGACCTGCGGCAGCTCATCACCG
>JALUUN010000530.1 GCA_027021325.1 Planctomycetota bacterium | reverse complement strand
GCGCGCAGGGCCTCCGCCGCGATCAAGAGCTTGAAGGTAGAACCCGGGTAGGGCGTCTCCCAGCGGTCGGGCATGCCTCCGAGGGCCCGCTGCCGCAGGGGGTGGGCGGGGTCGGCGACCAGATCCCGGTAGTCGCGGCGGAAGTCCGCGGGATCGTAGGTCGGCCAGGTCGCAAGCACCGGGACCGAGCCGTCACGCAGGTCCAGGAGAGCGAAGCCGCTGCGCGGCCGCTCCAGGTCGCGCAGGGTCCCCGGCGGAATGCGCGGGTCACGGGCGGCCTGCTCCCGGGCGCGGCGGTAGCCGGCGCGGATGGCCCGTTCCGCCGCCTCCTGCAGGCCGGCGTCCAGGAACAGCTCCAGATCCTGCCCGTGGGTCGGCGGCACGAAGGCGAGCTCGCGCGGACGGGCGTCCTCCTCGCCGGCCTCCAGGACCTGGAGGTAGCCGCGGCGCCCGCGCAGGATCTCATCGTAGGTCCACTCCAGACCGGCCACCCCCCGGGTCTCGCCGGGACGCAGGTCGAGGCGCTCCAGACGCTCGCGGATCCAGGCCAGACGCGCCCGCTGTTCCGGGGCGGGATCCAGGAGCTGGCGCAGCTCCTCCGCCTCCTCCTGGAGGCGCTCGCGCTCCTCCAGGTCCTCGGCGCTGGCCCCCTGGACCCGACCGACGAGATGCGGGAAGGCGGCCACGGGCAGCGTCCGCACCGGCACCTCCTCGGTCAGGAATCCGGGCCAGGCCCCGGGCTCCTGGGCGACCAGGTCCACCACGCGGTAAGGCACCTCGCGGGCGATCCTCCGGAGCCGTCCCTGATGCACGTCCCGGACCAGGCCGCGGCGCACGCCCAGGAGATCCTCGGGGGCCACCCGCTCCACATGCCGGAGCCAGACGCCCAGGGCGTGGAGCCGGTCCTCGACCCGGCCGGAGTCCTCCCCCGCCAGGGCCGCGGCCAGACCCTCCAGGAGGAGGGGATCCCCTTCCAGGTGCCAGCGCCGCGCCAGTTCCGCGAGGAAGGCGGCCCGGTCGAGTTCGGGGGCCGGCTCGCCGCTCTCCGGTTCCGGAGGACCGTCACGGGCGAGGATCGCAGGCACGTCGCTGCTGGTCAGGCGCAGCGGGTGGGCGGCGGCAATGCGCAGGGCCTTGCGCCGGACGTGGAGTTCGAGGACCCGCCGCTCCGCCTCCAGCCGCTCCAGGAGGGGCTCGTCCAGGAGATCGCCCAGGGCCTCCTCCAGGATCCTCAGGTGTTCGGCGCCCTCCTCCAGGTGGCGGGCCAGGAAGGAGGCCGCACCGGGAAAGGCTTCGCCGAAACGACGGGCATCGCGCTCCGCCCACTCCTGGACCGCGATGCCCTCCTCGGTGCTCCGGAGGCCCCCCAGGCGGCGCAGGTAGAAGAGGGCGTCGGCGCGGTCGCCGCGTCCGAGGCCGTCCAGGTCGGCCGGCCGCAGGTCCAGGACCTCCCGCGCCAGGGCCGGCGCCTGCTCCATGCACCGGTCGAGGCCGCCCGGGGCCCGGCCGAGCAGGGCGAAGAGCTCGAAGAGCTGGCCGGCGGGATGGGCGCGGCGGAAGCTCCGGTACTGCCAGACCAGGTCGTAGCTGCGCCGGTCCTCGGCCAGGACGCGGCCGCGGGCATCGAGGATGCGGCCGCGGTGGAAGGGCAGCCAGCGGACGTGGATGCGCGACTGCAGGGCCTGCTCCTGCCACTCGTCGTAGTGGAGGATCTGGAGCCAGGCGAGACGGGCGATGAGCACTCCCGTCGCCAGCAGCAGGAGGGCGGCCAGGACCAGGAGGCGGCGGGTCCTCATGCCCCGCCTCCCGCCCGGGGGGCGTCCGCCCAGCGCCCGGCACGGCCGCGGGGCCGCGGACTCACCGGCAGGGGCGCCGGCGCCAGGGCCAGGGCCCAGAGGATCCCGAGGAGGCCGGCGCGGACCAGGCCCTCCTCCCAGGCGAGCGCGAGGCCGAAGCGCGCCGCGGCGGCCTGGTCGAGGAGGGCGAGCGGCAGGGCGCAGACCGCTCCGAGCAGACAGCGCGCCAGGAAACGCTGCTCCACGAGCCAGCCCCCCAGCCAGGAGCGCAGGGCCAGGGCATGGCCGAGGCCGGCCCAGGCGGCGAAGGGGGAGGCCGCCGAGACCGAGGAGCGCAAGAGGCCCAGAAGACCGATGAGGAGGATCGGCCGCCGCAGGCCGGCTCCCGGAACCGGCGGCACCGCCCAGAGGGCCAGAAGCAGCCAGGGATCGGGAAGCCACCGGCCGCCGGGCAGTGCCCGGAGCGCCGGTGCCGCCGCCGTCAGCAGCAGGGCCACGGGCAGGACCACGCGCAGGCGCGGGGCCTTCACCGCGCATCCTCCTCCGGGAACGGCGCCCGGCTCACCAGCTCCAGAGGACCGCGGATCAAGGGGGGACCGGCCCGGGCCGGTCCCAGCGGCAGGCCGCGCGGCACGCCCGCCGTGCCGCGGGTGTAGAGAAAGGCGCGCATCCGGGCCTGGGCGTCGAGGGCGGAGACGGGTTCCAGGACACCGCTTGCGGGATCCACGGCCAGAGCCTCCTCGCCCCACTCCAGGGGGGCACGGTGCCGGATCCAGTGGAGTTCTCCGCGCCCTGCGACCACGGGGCCAGCCACTCCGGCAGGTGTCGCCAGCGCACCGCCGGCGCCGGGAGAGCGGACCAGGGCCAGGCGCGGCCCGAGGACGGCATCGGCGCGCAGGAGGGGTTCGGCGGTCCGGCGCCGCAGGGGCAGGCGGGGCGGCGGCTCCGGTCCCAGGGCGCCGGCCCCCACCCAGACCCGGCCCTCGGCTCCCAGGGGCAGGCGGGCCTCGACCACCCAGCGTTCCTGACGGCGGCGGGGATCCCCCTCCTGGCGCAGGACGCCCAGCTCCAGATCCAGGCTGGCGAGCTCGGGGGGATCCGCCTCCCGCCGGCGCCAGCGGACGGTCATGCCCGGCCGGGGTTCACCGGCCGTCTCCACCCAGCGCACGAGCGGCGGCGCATCCCGGCCGCGGCCGACGCAGACCGCCGCCAGCCGACCCTCCGCGTCCTCCAGGAGGACGCCGGTCCGGGCGTCCGCCGCCGTCCAGAGCAGGGCGCGGCAGGAAACCTCTCCGGCCTCGGCCACGCGGCCCAGCCAGAGGCGGCCGAAGACCACCGGCGAGCCGGGAGCCAGCCCGTGGCGGCGGCCGCCGGCGAGGTGGAGTTCGCCGGCGGCGAGGTCGGCTTCGAGAACCGGCGTCTCCAGCCAGCGCAGGCCGGCGACCGGCTCCGGGGTCCCCAGCTGCCGCTCCAGGACCTCCAGCTCGAGGGGCGGAACCAGGAGCGGCACCGCCTCCGGACGGCCGGCCACGGCGTCCACGGCCAGGCCCGCGAGGCCGGCCAGGGGCGCCGCCAGGGCCGAGGTCCCGCGCCCCAGCCAGCGATCGGGAAGATCCCAGGGCACCAGGGCCAGGACCGTGAGAACCAGGAGCAGCAAGCCGGTGAGGGCGAGGCGTCGGAAGCGCTCGGCGTCCGGCAGCAGGAAGAACACCGGCGCCCTCCGGCCTCAGGCCACCTCGTCCCCCTCGGAGAGGAAGCTCGCGTAGAGGTCCAGGTCCTCCAGGAAGCGGGCCGTGCCCCGGGCGACCGCGGTGAGGGGATCCTCCCCCACCTGGGCCGGAAGGCCCGTGGACTCCGAGAGGTACTGCGCTAGACCGGGCAGGAGGGCGCCGCCGCCGACGATGGTGATCCCGGTGTCGATGAGGTCGGCGCCGATCTCCGGCGGGCAGGCCTCCAGGGCGTCGAGGACCGCACGGTTGATGGCACGCAGAGGTTCCTGCAGGGCCTCGCGGATCTCCTCGCTGGTGACCACCGCCTTGCGCGGCATCAGGTTCAGGGTGTCGCGGCCCTTGACCTCCATGGACTTCTCCTGCTCCAGGGCCACCGCGCTGCCGATGCTGATCTTCAGCCGCTCAGCGGTCTGGGGACCGACCTGCAGAGTGTGGTGCTTGCGCAGGTAGCCGATGATGGCCTCGTCCATGTCGTCGCCGGCGACCTTCACGGAGTTGACCTCGACCGGCCCGCCCAGGGCCAGGATCGCGACCTCGGTGGTGCCGCCACCGATGTCCACGATCATGGAGCCCTGGGCCTCGGTGATGGGAAGCCCGACTCCCAGCCCGGCGGCGATGGGCTCGTCCACGAGGTACACGCGGCGTGCCCCGGCGCGCTCCGCCGAGTTGATCACCGCCCGGCGCTCGACGGTGGTGATTCCCGAAGGGACGGAGATCACGACCCGCGGCTTGACCCAGGCCCCACCCTGGTGGGCCTTGCGCAGGAAGTAGCGCAGGAGCTTCTCGGTGATCTCGAAGTCGGCGATGACACCGCCCTTCAGGGGACGTACGGCGACGATGTTGGCCGGGGTCTTCCCGAGCATGGCGTAGGCCTCGTTGCCGACGCCCATGCCGTCCAGGATCACCTCGTTCGTGCCCTTGTACACGGCGACCACGGAGGGTTCGTTCAGGATGATCCCCCGCTCCCGGGACGAGACCAGGGTATTGGCCGTTCCGAGGTCGATTCCCAGATCCTCCGAGAAGGAGAACAGGGACAGCAGCCAGTCCAACCAGCGCACGATGCAGGGCCCCGGATCGCTCCAGGGCGCTCCCCCGGGGTCGCGCGGAGTATAGCCACGGCAGGGAGCGCATTTACAGTCCCGGACCGGGCTTATTCCCGCGGTGCCGGAAACGGGCGCGGCGGCCGGCCCCGTCGGGAACCGGCCGCCGCAGCGGCGGAGGGAGTCGCGGACTCAGCCGCCGTAGGAACCGGCGAAGAACATCCCGGCTCCGTACTGGCTGCCCTGGACGTAGTCCACGAGCAGGATCGCGAGGAGGAGCAGCACCGCGGTGGCCACCAGGATGGCGGACTCGACCGGGATCCCCGCCCGGTCGTCGGCTTCCTCGACGACGGCGGCCGGAGCGGCCTTCTTGCGGGAGGGACGGGCAGGACGGGCGGCCTTGCGGCTGCCTCCGGATGCCTTGCGACGCTTGGCGGCCATCGGGGAATCCTCCTCGGCTCAGAGGCTGGTGGTGATGCGGTCGCCGGCCTGGATCGGCACAGCACCCGGCAGGACCACGGTGGCCGCGGAGTTGGACTCGTTCACCACCTCGATCCGGATCTGGCCCTTGTAGGTCGGGCCGTTGTAGACGTCGAAGGTGTAACCCACCCGGACCTCATCCCTGGCGCCCAGGTTGACCATCACGATCGGGGTACCGCCGTCGTAGGAGGCTTCGAGGACGATGCCCTCCATCTGCGGCTGCGAGCGGAGCCTGGCCGGGTCGAAGCCGTACATGCGCGCGGCAGTGACCAGAGCGGTCTCGGCGGCCTCCTTCTCCTGGCGCAGGCGGGCCAGGTCGGCCTCCAGGACCTCCAGGCGGGAGCTCGCCTCACGGGCCTCGGCGCGGGCGGCCGTGGCCTCCTCCAGGGCGGAATCCCGCTCGTCCAGGGCCGCGTCTCGCTCGTCGCGCAGGGACTCCAGGCGGCGGTTCAGCTCGGCGATCTGGTTGCCCTGGGCCTGGTTCGTGGACTGCAGGTCGCCGAGACGGCCGTCGATGCTCGCCAGACGCTCCCGCAGGTCGGCGTTCTCCTGGTCCTTGGTGGCGAGATCGTCGTTGGCCGCCTGCAGCTGGCTTTCCAGGCTCGCCTTCTCCGCTAGGAGCCGGCTGATCTCGTCGGCCTTCGTGTTGTTGTCCCCGGTCAGGCGGGCGATCTCCTGATCCTTCTCGGCGAGCTGGGCGTTGAGCTCCTGGGTTTCGGTCTCGTACTTCTGGCGCCAGTCCTGGCTGTTGCCGATGAGGCTGGCGGCGGCGCCGACGAAGACCGCGGCCAAGGCCAGGTTCAGAACGATGAACAGCTTTCCGATGGGGCTCATCCCGCTTGCTCCTGAAGCGATCCGGTAGGTGGCCGGGGGAATCCCGGGGGGCGGTGTCAGTCTAGGCGCGCGCCCGCAACGGGTTTCACGCCTCCGACCAGGGACGTGGAAAGGTAGCCACGGCCCGGAGAAGGGTCAAGCGCCGTCCGGCGGGCGGTCCCGCTGCTCCGGCCGCGGCCAGAGGGAGCCCAGGAGGGCCAGAAGCGGCCCCAGAAGGGAGGCCAGGAAGGGCAGGGCGTGGCCCCAGGCTTGCCAGGGAGTGCGGAAGCCCCCGGGAACCCGGCTCAGGGAGGCCCGGAGCCAGGTCTGGCGGCCCCGGGGGACCCCGTCCCGGACCTCGCCCCGCGGGCCGACCAGGACCGTCAGCCCGGTGTTGGTGGCCCGGAGGATCGCCCGGCCGGTCTCGGCTGCCCGGAAGCGCGTGGCGGCGAGCATCTGGTCCATCTCGAAGCCCGTCCCGTACCAGGCCTCGTTGGAGAGGATGAGGAAGGCCTCCGCCCCCCGGTCCGCGAGGCGGCGGAAGACCGCCGGGAACTGGTTCTCCCAGCAGATCGCGGTGCCGAGGGCCACTTCGTCGCCGTCCGGCCGCCGCAGGCGCAGGGGACCGGTCAGGGCCCCGCGCTCGAAATCGGGAAGCAGGAGGAAGCGCTCGTAGACCTCCAGGGCGAGGCCACGGTGTCCCGGGAGCGCCCGGCCGAAGGGCAGGGCCTCGCCGAAGGGCACCAGTTCGGTCTTCGGGGCGTGGGCCAGGAGACGGCCCTCGGCGTCGAAGACCAGGGTCTCGCTGGTACGCGGGGAGAACTCGCCAGCGGCCGGGTCGGGCAGGGCCCGGTAGAGATGGGCGCCGGTCAGGAACCAGCCCTGGGGACGCAGGCCCGTGGCCGCGGCCGCCCGGGCGACCTGCGCTTGCAGACTGCGGACCTCCGCCGCCGGCAGGACCTGCAGGCGGCCGCCCAGGAGCGGGCGGACGAGGAAGCCCTCCCCGTCCTCGGCCAGGGCCGGCACCGGGAAGAGGGTCTCGGCCCAGATCAGGCACTCCGCCGGCCCCCCTTCCTGGAAGGCGGCCGCCTGGAGCTCCAGGTGGCGCTCGAGGATCGAGGCGCGCCGGGAGGGGTCGTTCTTCTCCCGCAGGCCCAGATTCGGCTGGAGAGCGAGGCAGTCCAGGGCGGCACCGCCCCGGGGGATGGAAGGCGCCAGGAGGGCGGCACCGGCGAGGAAGGCACCGGCGGTCCCGAGGGCCCCGGCCGCCTCCCGGGGCCGCCGGCCGCCGGGAAGGAGCCGGGCGCAGCCCGCGCCGGCCAGGAGGACCAGGAGGCTCACCCCTTCCTCGCCGAGGACCGAGGCCGCCGGCAGGATCCCGGGGAAGCCGGCGAGGCCGAGGGCAGCCTGGCCCCAGGGCATGCCGCCCATGGGAAGGACGCCGCGCCAGAAGTCGGTGCAGGCCCCGGCCAGGACCAGGGCCGGGACGGCGCCCGTCCGGCTCCGGAGCCGGCGCCACAGAAAGCCCTCCAGGACCCACCAGAGGGCCAGGGGCCCGGCGGCGCCCAGGGGCAGGATCCAGCTCGTGTAGGCGGTGAAGGCGAGGCAGCCGCTGAACCAGAGGAAGCCGCCGAGGTAGTCGCCGCGAGGGCCGAGCCCGGCCTCCCAGGCGCGCAGGCGCAAGGCCACGGCGAGGAGGACCAGGATGCCCGCCCCCTCCCAGGGCAGGACTCCGGGCAGGGACAGGGTCCGGAGGAGGGCAGCCGCCGTGACCAGGAGCAGGGCTCGCCGGGGGCGCGGTCTCACCCTGCTGCCCCGGCGGGGTCCGGACCGGGCGGATCGAGAAACAGGAACTGTACCGGGTCCCCCGGACCGGCCCGCTGGCGCGGAGGCAGGTGGAGCAGGGCCCGGGCCCCCGCCAGGCTGGTCCAGTCCCCGCTGCCGGTGGCCGGGAGAGGCCGGACCCGGAGCTCGCCCTCCGGCCCCGGCATCAGGCCGGCGGGCAGGAAGCGCGGGCGGGCGCCGCTCCGGGCCTCACCGGCCAGGACGCCGGGCCAGAGCGGCCGCGGCCCGGCAGCCCGCTCGCCCGCGAGACGAGCCACGAGAGGCACGACGAAGAGCTCGAGGAGGGTGAAGCTGGAGACCGGGTTGCCCGGCAGGCCGACGACCAGGGTCCGGCCGCGCCGGCCGGCCCAGACCGGCTTGCCGGGCTGGATCCAGACCTTGTGGAAGAGGCGCTCGACCCCGAGAGCCGCAAAGACCCCGGGGAGCAGGTCCCTCTCCCCCATGCTGACGCCGCCGAGGGTGACCAGGATCTCCGCTTCCTCCAGCGCCCGGCCCAGGCCGGCCTCGAGATCCTCCTGCCGGTCCGGGGCGTGGTTCGAGGCGGCGACCTCCGCCCCGGCGCGGCGCAGCTGCAGGACGGTGCCGAAGCGGTTGCTGTCCCGGACCTGGTGGTCGGCGGGCCTGGCGGTCCACGGCACAACCTCGTCACCGGTGCTCCAGACCGCGGCCCGCGGACGGCGGCGGACACGCACGCGCGCCTGCCCGCAGCCGGCGGCGGCGATCAGGTCGGGAAGACGCAGGCGCAGCCCCGGAGCCAGGAGGACACGCCCGGCCCGGCCCATCTCGCCGGCGCGGCGGACATGGGCTCCGGGCTCGACCGCCGCCTCCAGATGAAGCCGGCCCTCCTCGACCCGGGTGTGCTCCACCGGGACGACGGCGTCGGCTCCCGGCGGCACCGTCCCGCCGGTCATCACGGGAGCGGCTTCCCCCGGACCGATCTCGGGGAGCTCGGCGGTGCCGGCGTAGATCGCCGGGAGAAGCCGCCGCGGGGCCTCGCCGTCAGCGGCGCGGAGCGCGAAGCCGTCCATGGCCGAGCGCGGAACGGGCGGTTCCGCCCGGTCCAAGCGGACCTCCTGGGCCAGGATCCGCCCTTCGGCCTCCGCCAGAGGCAGCTCTTCGGTTCCCTCCACGGGCACGGCGGCAGCCAGGAGACACTCCAAGGCCTCGCGCCAGCCGGGAAGGGCCTGCGGGGGAGCGTCGCAGGGATCGCGAGGGTCCATGGGCTCCATGGTCCCGGCGCGCGGCCGGGAAAGCCATAATGGAGGCTGGAACCGGCCGTAGGTCTTCCGCTTCCCTCCCGCGGGCCCCCGCCCTCATGCCTTCCTCCCTCTCCCTTCCTCGCGGGCGACGCCCGGCCTCGGGCCTCCTGTTCCTGCTGCTCGGCGCCTGCTTCGGCCGCCCGGAGGCCGCCGAGGCCGGCTCCGTCCCTCCCGCGGCGCCCCCGCCCGAGTCGGCGGTCGCCCCCGAGCCGGTGTTGGTCCGGGTCGAGCCGCTCCGGCGCGGGCCGGTGGAGCTCCACCTGCAGGCCAACGCGACGGTCGAGAGCCTGGACGTCGTGGACGTGATCGCCGAGCGGGCCGAGCCCGTCCGTCAGGTCCTGGTCGAGGAGGGAGACAAGGTCCAGCGCGGCCAGGTCCTGGCACGCCTGCGCAGTGAGGTCTCCGAGCTCCTGGTGGCCGAGGCCCAGGTCCGCCTGGAGGAGGCCGAGGCCGAGGTCGAACGGACGCAGCGCGAGCTCGACCGCAATCTCAAGCTCCTGAACGGACCGGGCGGCATCGCCCTGGCCACCGAGCGCGAGGTCGAGCAGGCCCGGGCCGCCCAGATCGCCGCCCGCACGGCCCTGGAGGCGGCGCGGGTCGCCCTGGACCAGGCGGAGCTGGAGCTCGAGCGCTGCACGATCTCCGCACCCATCACCGGCACGGTCACCCTGCGCGAGGTCTCCGTAGGCGACACCACCGCCCTGGGCCAGCGGCTGTTCCAGATCACGGACCTGGACCATCCCCGGGCCGTCTTTCACCGGCCGCAGCGCGAACTCTCCCTGCTCCGGCCCGGTCTGGCCCTGACCGCCACCGCCGAGGCTTTCCCAGGTCTCGTGATTCCCGGCCACGTGGAGCGGATCTCGCCGCGGGTGGATCCCGAGAACGGCACCGTCAAGGTCACGGCCCTCCTGGAACCGGAGGGTTATGTCCTTCCGGTGGGCATCCTGGTCGAGATCGATCTGGTCCTCGACCGGCGCGAGGACGCCCTCCTCGTCCCGAAGCGGGCCCTCCTCTACGAGGGCCGTGAGGTCGTCTGCTACGTGGTGCGCGACGGCCGCGCCCTGCGGATCCCGATCCAGCCCGGCTACGAGCAGCCCGACTTCCTCGAGGCCCGTTTCGCCGAAGACACGCCGCCGGAACGGCGCCTGCTCCCGGGCGACCTCGTGGTCACGGTCGGCCAGGACCGCCTGAGCGACGGCGGGCCGGTGGAGATCGCCGGGGAGGCATGAGCCGCCCCGGCGAGGACGGCGGGAACCCCCGCGGCGGCGGCATCCTGGCCTTCGGCGTGCAGCGCCCGGTCGGCACCCTCATGGTGGTGCTGGCGGCGATGGTCTTCGGCCTCGTGTCCCTGCGCCGTCTGCCCGTGGATCTCCTGCCCGAGGTGGACTACCCCTCGCTCACGGTGCGCACCTCCTACCCGGGCGCAGCGCCCCAGGACCTCGAGGAGCGGGTCACGGAGCGGCTGGAGGACGCCCTGGCCACGGTGCGGGGGCTGGTGCGCATGCGCAGCTCCTCGCGGGCGGAGGTCTCCGAGATCCTCCTGGAGTTCGAGTGGGGCTCCAAGCTCTCCTTCCTCGTCCAGGACGTGCGCGAACGCCTGGACCGGGTGTTCCTGCCCGAAGGCGTGGAACGTCCCCTGATCCTGCGCTACGACCCGGGCCTGGACCCGGTCCTGCGCGTGGCCCTCTCCGGCGACCGTGACCTGATCCGTCTGCGCGACCTCGCCGAGCAGGAAGTGGAGCGTGAGCTGGAAGGGCTGCCCGGAGTGGCGGCAGTGCGGGTCCGCGGAGGCCTCGAGGACGAGATCCAGGTGCGCGTGGACCCTGCCCGTCTGGCCCACTACCGCATCGGCACCGAGCTCATCCGCCAGCGTCTGGCGGAAGAGAACCTGAACGTCCCTGGAGGCACCGTCGAGGAGGGCGCCGTCGAGTACGTCGTCCGCACCCTCAACGAGTTCCGGAGCCTGCAGGAGATCGCCGAACTCCCGGTGGTGGTGCGCAGCGGGACGCCGATCCTCCTGGAGGACCTGGCCGAGGTCGCCTGGGCACACAAGGACCGCGACGTGATCCTGCGCGTGGACGGCCGCGAGGCCGTGGAGATCGACGTCTTCCGCGAGGCCGGCGCCAACCTCACGGAAGTGGCACGGGTCGTGCGCGAACGGCTCTTCGGAACGCCTGAGCAGCAGCGCGCCCTGGCGCGCCTCGAACGCGAGGGAAACCCGCCGCCGAGGGACGAGAAGGAGGCCCTGGAGCGGGAGCGTATGGAAGACTTCCTGGCGCGCAAGCTCCCCCCGGACCTGAAGCTGACCGTCCTCAGCGACCAGTCGCGCTTCGTCGAAGGAGCGATCCGCGAGGTCGGCGAGGCCGGGCTGGTCGGCGGCGCCCTGGCGATCCTGGTCTGCTTCCTCTTCCTGCGCAGCCTCGGTGTGACCCTGGTCGTGGCCTTGAGCATCCCGATCTCGGTGCTCGCCACCTTCGGCCCCATGTTCCTGGGCGGCGTGACCCTGAACGTCATGTCCCTGGGCGGCCTCGCCCTCGGCATCGGCATGCTCGTGGACAACACCATCGTGGTGCTGGAGTCCATCACGCGCTGCCGGGAGGAAGGCGACGGGCGGGTGGAGGCCGCCCTGCGCGGAGTACGCGAGGTCGGGAGCGCCGTCACCGCCTCGACGCTGACGACCATCGCCGTGTTCGCCCCCATCGTCTTCGTCGAAGGCCTCGCCGGGCAGATCTTCGGCGACCAGTCCCTGACCGTGGTCTGTTCGCTCCTCGTCTCCCTGGCCGTCGCCCTCTTCTTCCTGCCAGGGATCGCCGCGCGCCTGGAGCTCCTGCGCTCGGAGCGCGGTGATCTCGGTACGCGCCTGCGCCGCGAATGGCGCGCGGTACGCACGGATCTGGCCGGGCCGCGGCACTGGTTCCGTGGTCTGCCACGGCCACGGCGCTGGAAGACCTGGGCCCTGCTGGCCCTGGCCGGAGCGGCCTTGGCGGCCTGGTGCCACGGCCAGCTCACGCAGCTGGAGGCGCCGTGGAAGGAGAAGCCGCTGGAAGCGCGGCCGCCGGAGTTGAAGGAAGCCCTGGCCTGGTACGCCTTCGGCCGCACCGCGGGCGCGCTGCCCGCCCTCTGGCTGCTGGGCGAGCCGCTCCTGGTCCTGGCCGGGCGGATCCTGGGCGATGCCGTGGCCTTCGCCGCCACGGCCCTGCGCTGGGGCCTGGGCCTGCTCCTGGCGCCGGCGCTCCTGTTCCTGGCCATCCCCGGCCTGGTCGTCGCCGGGCTCCAGCGTTTCCTGGACCGGGCCTATCCCTGGTTCCTGCGCGGTGCCCTGCACGCTCCCCTCCTCGTGCTTCTGGCCGCCGGGGCGCTCAGCGCCCTGGCCTGGAGGACGCTGCCCGGTCTCGGCCGGGAACTCCTGCCCGAGGTCCGCCAGGGCGAGTTCACCGCCGAGATCTACTTCCCTGCGGGCTCCCCCCTGGAGGAGACCGACCGCCTGGCCAGCCGCCTGGAGCGGCGTATCGCCGCCTTCGACGGCGTCGCGGCCTCGGCCGTGGTCTCGGGAATGGACCGCGAGGAGGTGAGCCAGGAGGAAGACGGGCCCCACGTGGCGCGCATCCTGGTCCAGCTCGATCCGGGGCCGGAGATGCGCAAGGTGGAGGAGCGGGTCGAAGCCGAGGTCCGGCACCTGCTCGAGGCGCAGCCGGAGATCGCCCGCTACGACATCGAGCGGCCGACGCTCCTGGCGCTGACCGCGCCGCTGGAGATCGAGATCCTGGGCCGCGACCTCGCGGAGATCGAAGAGGTCGCCCGGCGTGTCGAGGCGGCGGTGAGTGGCGTCGAGGGGATCGTGGATCTGCGCAGCTCGATCCGCCGCGGAAACCCCGAGGTCCGCATCGTCCTGGACCGGCAACGCCTGGCCGAACACGGCCTGACCCTGGCGGAGGTGGCGCGCAACCTGCGCCAGGCCGTGGAGGGCGAGATCGGCTCCACCTTCCCCCAGGACGACGAACGCCTCGACATCCGGGTGCGCGCGGACTTGAGCCATCTGAGCCACGTCATGCAGCTGCGCGACCTGCCGGTGAATCCGGAAGCCGAGAAGCCCCTGCCCCTGGAAGCGGTCGCCGAGCTCAGCATTGCCGACGGGCCCGGGGAGATCCGCCATATCGGCCAGCGTCGGGCCGCAGTCCTGACCGCCTCGACCGAGGGCTTCGACCTCGGTGATCTCACGGATCGCCTGGAGCGGCGTCTGGCCTCGGTACCGCGGCCCCCGGACACCACGGTCCAGGTCGGCGGCCAGAAGCGGGAGATGGAGCTCGCCCTGTCCTCCCTGGGGTTCGCCCTGGCCCTGGCGGTGTTCCTGGTCTACGCCGTCATGGCGGCACAGTTCGAGTCGCTGCTCCAGCCCTTCCTGATCCTCTTCAGCGTGCCTCTGGCCTTCCTCGGCGTCGTCTTCGCCCTGGCCTGGACGGGCACGCCGGTCTCGGTGGTGGTCCTCCTCGGCGCGGTCATGCTGGCCGGAATCGTAGTCAACAACGCGATCGTCCTGGTCGACCGGATCAATCGCAACCGGGCCCGAGGCCAGGTCCTGGATGAAGCCATCGTGGAAGCCGGCCGCGCGCGCTTGCGGCCGATCCTGATGACCACGGTGACCACGGTCCTGGGCATGCTGCCCCTGACCGGATGGCTCGCCGGTCTGCCCGGCCTCGGCGACCTCGGCACCGCCGAGGGCACGGAGCTCCGCGCGCCCATGGCCCTGGTCGTGATCGCCGGCCTGATCAGTTCGACCCTTCTGACCCTGGTCGTGATCCCGGTCCTGTACCGGCTGCTGGCCCGGATCGGAGGCCGGTGGGAGCCGCTCGCATGAGCGCCGTCTCGCCCGGCCTCGTCCGCCTCTTCCAGGCCCTGACCGCCCGGCCGGTGGCGGTCTTCATGGGCGTCCTGGCGCTCCTGGGCATGAGCTTCATCGCCATGACCCGGATCCCCATCGAGCTGTTTCCCGAGGGCTTCGCCTCGGACAGCATCTCGGTCCTGGTCCCCTGGAACGGCGCCAACCCGCAGGAGGTCGAGGAGAAGATCGTCCGCCCGCTGGAGGAGGAACTCGGGACGCTGACCGGCCTGCAGGAGATCAATGCTGTCGCCGCCCCCGGCCGCGCCACGGTGATCCTGAGCTTCCCGGGCCACATGGACATGGACCTCGTCTACGCCGAGGTCTCGGACCGGGTCGAGCGGGTGCGGCCGCGTCTGCCCAGGGAGGCGGACCGCATCACCATCAGCCGCTTCACGAGCGCCGACATCCCGGTGATCTGGAGCGCGGTCCTCTACCCCACCGAACGCCAGGACGAGAGCCAGGAGATCTTCGAGGAGGTCCTCAAGCCGCGTATCGAAGGCGTCGAGGGAGTGGCCAGCGTCGAGATGCACGGCATCATCCCGCGCTCGGTGCGGATCTGGCTGGACGAGGAGCAGACCGCAGCCAACCGCGTGAACGTCGGCGAGCTCCTGACGCGGCTGCAGGCGGACAACATCTCGGCTCCGGTCGGCGATCTGGACAGTTCGGGCAACCGCTACATCGTCCGGGTCGACGGGCGCTTCACGAGCCTCGAGGAGATCGCGGACTTCCCGGTCGATGGCGACCTGCGGATCCGCGACATCGGCCGCGTGGAGATGGTGCGCTCGGCACCGGACAGCCTGTTCCGGATGAACGGGCGCTACGGACTGGCCTTTGCGGTCTACAAGGAAACCAACGCCAACACCTTCGAGGTGTGCCGCAAGGTCCAGCACCTCCTCGAGGAGGAGCTGCCGCGCGATCCGGTCCTCGGCCAGTTCGAGTACACGGTCTTCTTCAATACCGGCGAGACCATCGAGCAGACCCTGCGCGACCTGGTCGAGGACGCAGGCGTCGGCGGTCTCATCGCCGTCGTCGTCCTGTTCCTGTTCCTGCGCCGCCTGCGCTTCACCCTGCTGATCGCCGTCAGCATCCCCTTCTCGGTACTCCTGACCCTGGCCTGGCTGTATTTCCAGGGGGACAGCTTCAATCTCCTGTCCATGGCCGGGATCACCATCTCCATCGGCATGCTGGTGGACAACTCGGTGGTGATCGTCGAAAGCATCTTCCGCCGCCGCGAAGAGGGAGAGAGCCTGGAGGAGGCCACCAGCCGGGGGCCGGCGGAGATGGTCCTGCCGGTGGTGACGGCGACCCTGACCAGCGTCGTCGTTTTCGTGCCGGTCATGTTCATGTCGGAGGACCGCAACACACGGCTCTTCGCCACCGGGATCGGCATCCCCCTGTGCATCGCTCTGCTGGCGGCGCTGCTCCTGGCCGTCGTCATCGTGCCGGTGAGCGCCCGGCAGCTGGCTCGCCGCGGCGGCCGGCGCAAGGCCCTCCCTGCCTCCCCCTGGAGTCGGCGCGCCGGTGCCTGGATGGGCGGCCTGGTGGAATGGAGCCAGCGCCACCGCCTGGGCGCCTGCCTCGTCGCCCTCCTGTTCCTCGGCACCTACGGCCTGTCCTCGGCGGGCACTCGCCTGGTGCCGACCGGTGACGGCGAGGAGGGGGGCATGACGGTGCGCTTCGAGTTCTCCGCCAACACCACCCTGGAGCAGGCCGAGGCGGAGATCCTGCGCCTGGAGGAGCACCTCGACGCCGACATCGCCGAGGCCCTGGGGAATCCGGCCCTCGGCATCGACTTCAGCCGCCGCGGCGGCTCCCTGTTCCTGTGGTACGACCGCCAGCCCAGGTCTCGGGAACGGGAGCGCATCCTCCAGGAGCTGGAGAGGCGCCTGCCGCGCAGCGCCGCCATCGAGTGGCACTTCGAGAGCGAGTTCAACCGCCAGAACAAGGAGGACGACGACTGGATCCAGGTCCTGATCCAGGGGCCCGACAGCGACCGCGTCGAGGAGATCGCCGAGGAGGTGCGGGAGCGAGCCCGGCGGCATCCTGCCTTCCGGGAGGTGGACGAACCCGTGGACCCCGCCCGCGAGGTGCTCCTGACCCTGGATCGCGACCGCCTGCAGCGCGCCGGCACGACCAGCCTGAATGTCCTCGGCACCGTGGAGTGGGGGCTGCGCGGCATCCTGGTGTCGCGCTTCCAGACCGACTACGGAGACCTGCCGGTGATCATGGAGTTCGACCGCGAACAGAATCCCGGCCTCCAGGACCTGCGCAGTCTGGCCGTCGCCTGGTTCGGGAACGGTGCGGCCCTGGACCTCAGCAACTTCGCCCGTTTCGAACACCGCCGCTCGCCGCGTGCCATCTTCCGCCGCGACAGCCGCACCATGGCCGTGGTCGGCTTGCAGCCGGCGGAGAAGGACCTGCAGAAGAACCACGCCGCCCTGGCCGAGCTCATGGCCGGCGTCGAGCTGCCCGAGGGCTATTCCTGGAGCCAGGGCGGCGGCTGGGAGGACTTCCAGCAGGACATGCGCGAGCTGGGCCTTGCCATGCTCCTGTCCGTGGTGCTCGTGTTCTTCCTCATGGGTCTGCTCTTCGAATCCCTGATCCTGCCCTTCTCCTGCCTCGTGACCATTCCCTTCGCCCTGGTCGGGTCGAGCTGGGCCTTCTGGGTATCCGGAGCCGACATGGACCTGGTCGGGATGATCGGCGGCATCGTTCTGGTCGGAGTCGTGGTCAACAACGGCATCGTCCTCGTGGACCGCATCCTGACCCTGCAGCGCCGCGGCCTGGAGCGCCGGCGTGCTCTGCGCCAGGCCGTGGAAGATCGCTTCCGGCCGGTGCTCATGACCGCGGTCACCACGATCTGCGGACTTCTGCCCATCGCTCTCTCCGCGGAGTCCTCGGGGAACATGTTCTCTTTCCAGGGACTGGCCATCGGCGTCATCGGCGGGCTCTTCTTCTCCACCTTCTTCACCCTGTGGACAGTGCCCCTGGCCTTCAGCCTCTTCCAGGATCTGGGCGCCGCCGGGCGTCGTCGGCTCTGGGGCCGGCTCGCCGGCGCGGCGGATGCTTGCCAGGAGCAGCCCGGACGGGGACAATCCCCGGCTCCCCGGCGTCCGCGAGCATGACCCCGATCCTTGGCGAAGGCCTTCCCGAGCACCCCCCCCGCTGTGCGGTGGCGGTGGCGCGTTTCCACCAGGACATCACCGAGGCCCTCCTCGAGGGCTGTCTTCAGGGGCTCCAGGAGCAGGGCGCCGAGCCCCGCGAAGTGACCGTGGCCCGGGTGCCCGGCGCCTGGGAGCTGCCCCTGGCCTGTGACCGCCTGGCCGCCTCGCGGCGTTATGACGCCGTGATCGCCCTCGGTTGCGTGGTCCGCGGCGAGACCCCGCACTTCGACTATGTGGCCGGCGAATGCGCCCGCGGCCTGCAGGAGGTGGCCCTGCGCCGGGGCCTGCCCGTGGTCTTCGGCGTCCTGACCACGGATACCCTGGAGCAGGCGCGCTGGAGAGCCGACCGGGACTGCCTGCGAGGCAGCGATCCGGGGTCCGCCGGCGCGAAGCAGACTCCCCGCTGCAACAAGGGCTACGAAGCGGCCGCCGCGGCCCTGCAGATGGTCCGCCTCCTGGAACAGATCTGATGGCTGCTCCCGTCCGCCGCCGTACCCGGGCCCGGGAACTGGCACTCCAGTTCCTCTACACCCTGGAGCTCCGCGGCCACGAGGCCCACGAGGAGCGTGAGGCCTTCATCGACCACCACACGCGCCGCGGGCAGGACGCCAGGGGCCAGGCCGAGATCGCCCAGTATGCCCGCACCCTCATCCAGGGCGTGGACCAGCACCGCGAGGAACTGAACCGCTGGATCGAACACATCGCCCGCAACTGGCGCCTGGAGCGCATGGCCCATGTGGACCGCAACATCCTGCGCATGGCGATCTTTGAGCTCCTCTATCAGCCCGATATCCCCTTCAAGGTCGTCATCAACGAAGCCATTGACATCGCCAAGCGCTACAGCACCGGCCAGTCGGGCTCCTTCGTCAACGGCATCCTCGACCGCGCCCGCATCCTGATCCAGGAAGGGCGCGAGCGGACCGGCCTGGAGGCGCCGCCGCCCCCGGATGCGGCGCCGGCCCCGGCCCCCGCCGGCGACCCCGTGCCCGGCGACCGCGACATCCGTCTGGACCCCGCCCCCATGCCGCGGCCGCGGGAAGGCGCGCCGCGCCTGCCCTTCCGCCGCCGGCCCTCGCCACCGACGTCCGGATCCGAAGCCTGAGGCTCATGGTCCTGTCCCGACTGCGCGCCGGCCTCCAGCGCACCCGCAACCGCATCTCCCACGCCCTGCGCCGTCTCGGCGGCGACACCAGCCTGGAGGAGGCCCTGGAGGCCCTCGAGGAGATCCTCTACACCGCCGACGTCGGTCTCCTGGCGGGGGAGATCCTCGACGAACTGCAGGGCGAGGTCCGGCGCGGGGCGATCGCGCGCGCCGACGAGCTCGGCCCCTGGCTGCGCGAGCGCCTGCTGCGGGAACTCCAGGACCCGGGGCCGGAACCGCTCCGGCTCCAGCCTTCCGGCCCGACGGTGATCCTGGTCGTCGGCGTCAACGGCAGCGGCAAGACCACGAGCGTGGCCCGACTCGTGGCCTGGCTCCAGGGGCGCGGCCTGAAGGTGCTCCTCGGCGCCGCCGACACCTTCCGCGCCGCCGCCGTCGAGCAGCTCGGCATCTGGGCCGAGCGCCTGGGGGTGGATCTGGTCACCGGCCCGCACCAGGGAGACCCCGCCGCGGTCGCCCACGACGCCGCCGAGGCGGCCCTGGCCCGCGGCGCCGACGTCCTGGTCGTGGACACCGCCGGGCGCCTGCACACCCAGAAGAATCTCATGGAGGAGCTGGCCAAGGTAGCCCGCGTCCTCGACCGCAAGATCCCGGGCGCCCCCCACGAGACCCTCCTGGTCCTGGACGCCACCACCGGTCAGAACGCGGTCCAGCAGGCGCGGCGCTTCGCCGAGAAGGTGCCGGTGGACGGCATCTTCCTGGCCAAGCTCGACGGCACGGCCAAGGGCGGAGCGGTCTTCGCGGTCCAGCGCGAACTCGGCCTTCCGGTGAAGTTCGTGGGTCTGGGCGAGGGCCTCGAGGACCTGGAGGTCTTCGACCCCGGCGAGTTCACCGATGCCCTCCTCGGTCCGCGGCCGGCGGCGGAGACCGCATGAGGCGGGAGACCGCCGTCCTCCTGCTGCTCGCCGCCGCGGTCCTCGTCCCGGCCTGCCTGTGGGTGCCGGCGGCCCCGCACGACCCCGAGCTCGACGGCGGCGCCCTCGGGCTCCTGGTCTTCGTTCTGCTGCTCCTGCTGCGGCCGGCGGAGATCGCCCCCGGGGGCGGCTGGTTCCTGGGCGCTCTGGCCGCCGGCGCCCTGCCCCTGCTTCTGGGACCGGCACCGATCCCACTCACCGGCGAGGACCACGCCCGCATCTTCGCCACGGTGCCGGTCCTGGGCGGCCTCGTCGAGCGCTCCTCCCTGGTAGCCGGCATCCTCCTCCTCACTGCAGCGGTCGCCGCCGGCCGCCGCGGCCTCGCCTGGGAAGGCCCGGTGTTCCGCTCCGTGGTCCTCTGCGCAGTCCTCCTCTCCGCCTACGGCCTGCTCCAGGCCGCCGGCCTGGACCCCCTCGGCTGGCGCCCCGATCCGGCCTCGCCGCCGACCGCGCCCCTGGCCCATCTGCACCACGCCGCCGAGTTCCTGTCCCCGGCCCTGATCCTCGGCCTCGCCTTCGGAGGCCCCTGGCGCAGGAAGGAAGGCTGGCGTCCCTCCTCCTTCCTGCTCCTCCTCCCGGCCCTGCATCTGGGCTACCTCGGAGTCCTGGCCGCCCGCCTGAGCCTGCCCCTCGGCCTGGCCTGGGCCTGCCGCCGGGACCGGCGCCTGGTGCCCGCCGCGCTCCTTCTGCTCGCGTGCTTCGGCCTCGGCGAGGGGCTGCGCGAAGCCACCGCTCCCGCCTGGGCCGGCGGCGGCGCCCCCGCCGCCGAGGCGGCGGCGCCGGGGGAAGAGGCGCCCACCGAGGCCGCCGCCGGTCTCCTTCCCTCCTCGGCCCGGGTCCGCCTGCTCCTCTGGAAGGCGACCCTCGGACGCATGGCCGAGGCACCGCTGGGCATCGGCCTGGGGCGTTTCCCCCTGGAGTACCCCTGGTGGCGCGATCCGGAGGAGTTCCGGATCTCCAGCCACGACTTCCGGGATCCGGCGGTACCGCGCCCGGCGAATCCCCATCAGGAGTTCCTGCTCCTCGGCGTCGAGACCGGCTGGCTCGGTCTGCTCCTGTTCCTGGCCGGGGCCTGGAAGGCCCTGCGCCGCCCCGGCCGGGCGGCCTGGGGCACGGCGCCGCTTCTGGCTCTTGGCGTCCACGCCCTGGTCCGGGCGCCCTGGAGCGACCATCCCGCGGCCCTGGCCCTCACCGCCTTGCTCCTGGCCGCCGGCCCCCTGCCCGAGACCGCCCTCCTCCCCCGGGACGGGGCCGGGCGGCTCCGGCGGCGGGCCCTCCAGGCCGTCCTCCTCGCCCTCGGGACGGCGGTGGCCGTCGCCTCGGTCCCGCGCCTCGGCGGCGAACTCGCCCTGGCCCGGAGGCTGCGCGCCCTGGAGGAGGGCCGGACGGAACTGGAAGCCAGCGAGGCGGCGGCCTGCTGGCGCCCCTGGGATCCGCTGGCCTGGTCCCTGGTGGCCGCCGACCGCTCGGCCCGGCCGGAGGCCGACCCGGCCCGGGTGCGCGAGGCCCTGGACCGTGGCAAGGAAGCCGACCCGGCCGACCTGGGCATCCTGACGAAGCTCTTCCGGCTGGAGATGGAGGCTCCCGGCGGCAACCGGGCCCGCGCCCTCGGCCTCTTGAGCCTGGCCGAGGTCCTGGCGCCGCGGCACCCGGCGGTGCGCCACAACCGCACCGCCCTGATCCGCGCCGAAGCCGAAGCCCGGGAGCGTCGGGGCCGGGAGGCCTTCCCCGATCCCTCCATGCGCACGCAGTTCCTCCTGCAGCACCTGCTCCTGGCCCTGGCCGCCGTGCGCGAGGGCGACTCCGGGAGCTGCCGCGCCGAGCTCTCGGCCGCAGCCAAGTACGACTCGCCGCTCCGGGCCCGCATCGAACGCCTGGCCCGAAGCCCCGATCCCGACCCGGCCGCGGTCCACGCTCTGGTCCTGGAAGCCGCCCCCGGCCTCGCCCCCATCGCCGGCCCGCCCCCGGTCCCATGAATCCCGGTCCCGTCCTCGCCCTCGCCGGCGCCCGCGGCCTGGTCGGCGAAGAGATCCTGAAGGTCCTGGAGGAACGCGGCACCCCCCTTCGCGGCCTGCGTCTGTGGAGCCGCCAGCCCCAGGGGCGGCGCCGGCTCTTCCGCGGCGAGGAGATTCCCTACACCCGGGCCGGTGCCGAGGCCCTGGCCGGCTGTGACATCCTGCTCCACGCCGGACCCGCCGCCTCCGGGCACAGCCTGGGACTCGCGGCCGAAGCCGCCGGCGTCGCTTTCGTGGATCTGTCCGAGGCCTGGCGCCTGGAGCCCCGGACCCCCCTGGTCCTGCCCGAGCTCCTCCAGGCGGCCGGCCTGCCGGATTCGCCCGCGCGCCGCTGGGCCCTTCCGAACTGCACGGTGACGGGCCCGGCCCTGGTCCTGGTGCCTCTGGCACGGCGCTACGGCCTGCAGCGGCTCAGCCTGACCACCCTTCAGGCCGTGAGTGGCCTGGGCCGGCGCGCTCTCGCCGCCTTCGCGACCGGCGCGGCGGAGAGACCGGTGCGAGAGGAGGCGCCGCCGGGTCTGCCCCGGCCCGGAGACCTCCTGCCCTGGTGCGGCGGCGCGCCGGAAGCCGGCCGCCGGGCCTCCCCGGAGGAGCGTTCCGTCGAGGCGGAACTGCGCAGGCTCCTGGCCCCCGCCGCGCCGCACATCGAGGTCTTCTGTCTCCGGGCCCCGGTGCGGAGGGGGCACGGCGCCACCCTGTGGGTCGAGACCGAGGCGCCGCTGGAGGACACGGAGGCGCTCCGGGCCATCCTCCCCGCCGCCGTCCACTGGGCGGCTTCCCCGGCCCCCGGGCCCGGGGAGGCCGCCGGCCGCCCGGAGCTCCTGCTCGCGCGCCCGCGCTGGGACCCCGCCGAGCCGCGACGCCTGGGGCTGTGGCTCGCCTGGGACAACCTGCACTGCGGCGCGGCGCTCCCGGCCGTCCGCCTCGTGGAGATCCTCGGCGCGACGCTCAGGGGCTGACCGGCTCGGGCAGGTTCAGGCGCTCGATCCGGAACTGCCGGGCCAGGGACTCGTAGGTCAAGGCGGCGCGCCGTTTCTCCTGGACGATCTGCTGCTCCAGGGAACGGAGGCCGTAGACCGGCTGCGTGTAGTCCGAGGGCCACAGCTTCTCGAGATCCGGCTCGCGGCGGCCGTCCAGGCGGGCCACGACGAAGGTCTCGCCGTCGCTTCCCTCCAGGGGCCCGAAGACCTCGCCGGTCTCGTAGATGTCCAGGTCGTTGCCAGCGGTGCGCCGCAGCCAGGTCATGAAGGTACGCTCCTCGCCGGCCGCCCACAGGGGATCCGTCGGCGGACGCGGCACCCGTGAGATCCAGTCCAGGACCTCGACCACCCCGCCGGCGGCTGCGGCGGCCTCCTGGAAGGCCTCGGAGTCGAGGCGCACGGGGTCCCCCGGCGCCTGGCCCGCGGGGCGCGGCAGGCCGTCGAGGAAGGCCGCGGCGGCCTCGCGGGCGAGTCGGCCCTGCTGGGCCTCGCGCCAGAAGTCGGCGACCGAGTCCCGGATCTCCTCGAAGGGAGGCATCTGCCGCGGGATGGACTCCTCGACCCGCACGAGGAAGGCGAGATCCTCGGCCTGGAAGGTGTCCGGGAGCCAGGAGCCGGCCTCAGCCGAGACCAGGCGCAGGAGGCTCACCGAGCCGATCCGCGGCAGGTTCTGGAGCTCGCTCCGGGGCACTGCCTCCTCGAGGTAGGCGATGTGGGTCAGGCCGCGCTCCGTGCAGAAGGCCTCGACGTCCTCGGCCTCCTCCAGGTCGGCCCGCAGGGACTCCACGGCCCGGCGCAGGAGGAAGTCCTCCTGCAGACGGTCCCCGAGTTCTTCCATGCTGTACCAGGGCTCCTGGGGCGGGAGTGGCGGGCCCGCCTCTTCCCCGGCGGCGCTCTGGGCTTCGCCGGCCCCCTCTTCCTCCTCTTCGGCCGGGGGATCCTGGCGCGGGCCGCCGGCGGCACCCTCGCCGGAGCCGCCCTCTCCGAAGGCCTCCTCGCCGGCGGTCTCCTCCTCGAGCTCCGGCGGGCGCCGGTAGAGAAGGTGCTTGCGCAGGTCGTAGAAACCCTTCAGGGCCTCCTCGCTCGGCTCGCTCAGGTCGGCCCAGGCCTTCACGGCCTCGCTCTGGAGCTGGTCCCGCTCCAGGGCCACGACCTCGAAGCGCACCCGCGCCTCGTCCTCGAGACTGGAGCGCTGGACCGGCGTCAGGTCCTCCTCGAAGAAACGCTGGAGTTCCTCCTCCTCCGGCTCCAGGGAGGCGGCAGCCTCGGCGAAGTCCTCGGCCTCGAAGCGCAGGAACTCGAGGCGGAACTCCTCGTGCTGGTCCGCCCAGCGCGCCAGGGCCTCGTCGGGATCGGGCACGGCGGTGGCTCCGAGAACGGAGTCGGCCAGGATGTGGATCCGCAGGAGGCTGCGCAGGAGGCTCTCGAAGTCGGCGGGATGGGCGAAACCGAAACTGCGGACGATCTGGTCGTAGCCGATGCCGCTCTGCAGGCCCTGCTGCACGAAGCCCTGCACCCAGGGGCGCAGGACCTCATCGGAAACCACGAGATCCATGTCGTCGGCCAGGGCCAGGAGGGTGGCCATGGCCAGGGTGGTCTCGGTGTCGCCCTCGGCGCCGTAGAAGACGGCGCGGAAGCCGAAGACCCGTTCGTCCCAGGCGAGCATGGCACCAGCCTGCCGGTAGGCCTCGGAGTCGATGACCTTCTCGTCCCCGCTCGGGAGTTCGATCCGGGCGAAGGGCGCCGGTCCGGGCGCAAAGATCCCGGTGAAGAAGGACAGCATCGGCCCGGTGACCGAGAAAATCAGAAGCAGGCCCACCACCAGGGCGATGGCGGCCCACTTCCTCTTGGCGCTCATCTTGGATTCCATGCGTCCTCCGACGGCCGGACAAGGGGGAGGAGTATAGCGGAGAGACCGCCGCCGGGCCTCAGGCGGAATCGGCGGCCCGGGCCGCGGCGTCGGGCTCGCCGCTGGCGGCCTCCCGCTCCGCGGGCTCCGGCGGAGACGGAACGCCGGGCTCGGCAGTGGCCGGGGAGGCCTCCGCCGGAGTGCCCGTCCCCGCGGCCTCCCCGCCGGGGGTCGGTTTCCGGCCGGGCTCGGGCGGCGCCAGGCGGCCGGCCTCGGGAAGCTCGCTCAGGTCGGCGAGCCCGAAGGCGTCCAGGAACTCGCGGGTGGTCCCGTACAGGAAGGGCCGGCCCGGGAGCTCGGCGCGGCCGAGGATGCGGATCAGGCGCAGGTCCAGGAGGTGCCGGAGGTGGCTGCTGGAGTTCACGCCGCGGATGGCGTCGATGTCGGCCTTCAGGACCGGCTGCCGCCAGGCCACCAGGGCCAGGACCTCGAGGGCCGCGGGCCCGATGCGCTCCTTGCGTGCCTGGCGGCGAACCGGCTCCAGATCCTCGGCCACGTCCTCGCTGGTCAGGAGCCGCCAGGCCTTCCCGACCCGGCGCAGGACCAGGGGCAGACCGCGCGCCTCCATCCACTCCTGAAGGGCAGCCAGGAAGGCCCGGGGGCCGTGGTGCTCCTCGTCGCCGGCAGCATCCGTGGCCGGGACGGCCTCGCCGGGACCCTCGGAGTCGGCGTCCGCCGCCGCCGACTCCCCGGCGGCCCCGGGGTAGAGGATCTGCCGGATCCGCCCGAGGGTCACCGGTTCCGGTGAGGAAAAGAGGAGCGCGAAGAGCACCCGGAGTTTGTGCTCCGGGACCGGGGGCGGGTCAGCGGGCGGGGACAAAGGCGGAATCCGGGGGAACCAGCGCCGGCAGCCGTTCGGCCGCAGTATAGCGGCGCATCATCTCGGCGAACCAGGCGCGCGTCTCGAGTTCGGTGACCGGGTGCAGGCGGAGATCCTCGAGCAGGGCCGAGACCGGCGGCAGGTCCTCGACGGGAGGCAGGATCTCGGCCACGCGCAGGACGCGCCAGACGGGCTCGCCCTCGAGCTGGAAGGGCCCGACGACGGTTCCGGGGGAGGCCTCCCGGAAGGCCTCCCGCACCGGCGGCGGGAGGTAGCGCGGAAGCGGCGGGAAGCGGCCGTCGCCTTCGGGGCCGGGGTCCAGGGAAGCCGCTGCGAGCACCGCCGGCGAGGCTCCGGCGCGCAACTGCTCCGCCCAGCGCCGGGCCTGGGCCTCCTCGCGGCCGATCAGGACATGGCAGTCGTAGCGCGGCCCGAGAAGGGCGTCGGCACGGAGCACCAGCTGGTAGAGCTGGTTCTCCTCGATCTGCCGCCGCAGAGCGACCTCCACTTCCCGCCAGGAACGCCCGTAGCGCTCCCGAGCCCAGGTCTCCCGGTCCTGGCCCGCGGGCAGGCCTCCTTCCAGGCCTTCGACAGCAGCGGCGACCGCCTCCTCGAGGTGGGCCGCAGGCACCCGGAGACCGAGGCGAAGGGCCTCGCGCCGGGCAAACTCGCTGCGCAGGAGCGCGCGCACCAGGGCCCGGCTCTGCTCCGGAAACAGGAAGGCGGCGGCGGCGGCGAAGGCGCGGGCATCCAGGGGCTCCCCGCCGACCGAGATCCCGGGGAGGGCCGCGGCGCTGCGCTGCAGCTGCATGGGCGCAGGGCCGGGATCCGGCGCCCCGGCGCAGGCCAGGGCCAGAAGGGCCAGGACCGGGACACGACGGCCCATGCGGCTCAGTAGAAAGTGACCTTGCGTCGCTTCGAGATGCCGTGGCAGGTCGGGCACACACGCTTGGTGCTGCGGCTGCCCTCGGCGTTGATGTCCGTGATCCGCAACACGCCGGTTCCCGCGCAGGTCGGGCAGTCCTGGAAGCTGACGGAGCGGATGCGGTAGTCGCCGGAGAACTCGGCGTAGTAGGCGAGCATCCACTGGAAGCGCGAGGTCGGCGACCACCTGCGCCAGAACGCTTCGGGAGTGACTTCGTCCTCGCCCTGGTCCTGGCGAGCGCGCCGTGCGCGCTCCAGGTTGTCCAGGTACTGCTGGATGCGCTGCTCGAACTCCTTGCGCGGGTCGTTCTCCTCGGTCTCCTCTTCGGGTTCGAGTCCGGCCAGGGCGCGTTCCTCCCCGAGGAGCCAGGTGCCGTCGCCGTAGCCGGCGCTGTGGCGCTTCGGGGAATGCTCGAAGCGCGCCATCCACAGGCCGTCGATCTCGGCCGGATCGATATCCACCTTGTAGTCCTCCAGATCCTCGGCGATCTCCTGGCGGATGAGCATCGGCAGTTCCCCGCTCAGCCACTCCATGATGGCCTCGACGTTGCGGTTGCGGTCGCGCACGGCGGCACGCTTGAGGAGGCCAACGGCGGTGTTGTACCAGCGCTGGCTGACGACACGCTCCATGGCCTCCTGGCGGCGCCCTGCGAAGCGATCGCGGAGTTCCAGGTACTCGCCCTCCAGGGCCGCGTCGGGGAAGCGCTCCGGCCACTGCTCCAGGAGCTCCTCGGCGGCGGTGAAGCGCTCACGGTTCATGAGCACCCGGATCTCCTGCAGGGCCTCGCTCTCGGCGCGGTGCTCGAGCCGGGTCTCGATGCGCCGGCGGGCGGTCTCCAGGCGCCGCAGCAGCGGGGCGTCGCCTCCGGCCTCGGCCAGGACGCGGGCGCGCTCCAGGTGCTCCAGGGCCGGCTCCAGGGCGAAGACCAGCTCCAGCTCGAGAGCGAAGCCGTACTGGGCCAGGGCGTCGTCCTCGGGGACCTCGGAGACGCGCTCGGCGTAGAACTGCTCCGGTGTCAGGATCTCGGTGGCCGGGACCGGCACCTGGTCGGGCGGCGCCGCCAGCCGGTCCTTGCGGATCCGCTGGATGTTCCTGCCGACGCGGATCTCCACGGCCGAGGCGTCGTCGCGCAGGATCCGGCCCAGGATCTGCATGCCGTTCTTCAAGAGCAGGCGGTCGGCCAGGACCTCGGGGACCGAGGTCTCCTCCCGGTAGCCGAAGCCGGCCTTCAAGCGCTCGGCCTCGCCCGGGAACAGATCCTTCCAGGACAGCCGGTAGCGGCCGCCGTGGAGGGCCGAGACCACGGTCAGACCGTCGAGATCGTGCTGCACGATCTCGCCCACCAGGAGGCGGCCGTCGCGCAAACGGAGAACCTCGTCCTCACCACGACGGGCCGGCGCCGCGGCGCTGGCCAGCAGGAGGAACGGCAGGAGCAGCAGGCGCAGGTGCATGGGCGGACGGGGCGCAGACCGCCCCGGACAGTGGTTCAGCTTAGCAGGCATCGGTCGGCCGGGGACACGGGCGGAAACCTCATCGGACCCAGGCCTCCAGACGGCGCTCCAGGGGAACGTGCCGGCGCAGGAGGAAGGAGACCTCGGCCACCGGACGCTCCGGGCTCTGGCGCCAGAAGCGCAGGACCGCCCGCCGCACCGGGCGGTTCTCCTCCGCCGGATCGAGAAGGAGATCGTAGTTCCAGTCCTCGGCTCCGGGCACCGGCTGCGCCCGCCGCTCCTGGATGCCGGCGATGCGGCCGCTCGGATCCAGGAGGAAGACCTCCTCCTGGAGTTCGCGGATCAGGGGCTCGATGCGGAGCGCCAGCTCGGCGTGGGCCCGGCCCTCGTTCTCCAGCCCTGTGCTCATCTGCAGGAGTCCCATGATGGCGGTGATCCCGAGGCCGAAGAGGGCCATGGCCAGGAGCACCTCGAGGAGGGTGAAGGCGCTTCGGTGGCGCCCCCTCACCGGTTTTCCTCCTGCAGGAAGACGCCCTTGCGCCAGCCCGGGCGGGGAATGCGCCGGCCGCCGGCGCGCAGGAAGGCCTCGGTGCGGTGGACGCGGGGCATCCAGACCGGGCTCCGCCGCTCGTGCAGGGCCGGAAGCGTGTTGCGTGCCCCGCGTTCCAGGATCCTCGGACGCGGCCAGCCGCCGTCGTGGCGGATCCACTCGCGGCCGACGAGGAGATACCCGCCGGCGCCCAGGGCCTCCTCGCCGCGCAGCACCAGCTCCATCTCCTGGACCGGGAGCTCGCGGTCCAGGAGCGGCGGCCGGGTGCGCAGGTTGCCTTCGACGCGTTCGATCTCCAGGCGCAGGCGGGAGGGGAAGTCGAAGGGGGTCTCCGGATCGATGCGCAGGGAATCCTTCCACTCGCCATCGGTGTCCAGGGCCTCCAGGCGGCACCAAGCGACGCCGTCCGCCAGGACCATGCCCTCACCGAGGCGCATGAGGTCGGCGGCCGTGCGGTCGTCGCGCAGGGTCTCTCCGGCGTCCAGACGCTCGATCCGGCTGAGGCGGACCAGACGGAACAGGCCCTCGCGGGCATCCTCGACCTCGAACCCCCAGAGGATCTCCACCCCGGACAGGCCCTCGGGGTCGTCCATGGGCAGGCCGGCGCCGTCGGCCAGGAAGCGCAAGCGGGGCAGGAAGACCGGCGGCCGGTCACCGTCGGCGGGCAGGACCTCCACCTGCTCCAGTTCCAGCCAGCCACGGTGGCCCGTGTGCAGGGCCTCCAGGTCCTTGCGGAAGCGCTCGGCCAGGGCAGCGAAGCCGAGTTCCCCCTGGCCGCGGCGCTCGCCATCGGCCCACAGGCGCAGGACCGAGTCCATGGTCGTAAAGACGAAACTCGCGAGCATGGCGAAGAGGCCCAGGGCCAGGACCAGCTCGATGAGACTGAAGCCGGCGGTGCAACGGCGGCTCATGGGTACAGCGCCTCCCAGCGCTCGACCCGGCCTTCGGCCAGGTAGTCCAGGACCAGCCGCCGCAGGCGCGGAGCCGTGGTCCAGCCGGTGGCCCGGAACTGGACGGGATCGAAGGCACCGGCCTCCCAGTCGAAAGTCACCCGCAGGTCCAGGTGGTCGTCCTGGATCCCCAGAGGCACGGGATTGCCGTTCGCGTCGTGCCCCTGCTCCAGAAGCCAGAGCCCGGGGGTCTCGTCCACCGGCATCTCCCAGTCGGCAAGGCCGCTGCGCAGGGCGACGCGCACCCGGTGCGAGGCATCGGGCTCCTCGGCCTCGAACCAGAGGCTGCGCCAGAAGGCATTCGGCTCGTCGAAGCTGATCTCGTACCAGGCCGCGGCCGGGCTGTCGCACTCCGGGACGTAGCGGTCGAGGAAGCGAGCCGGGAAGCAGTAGACCAGGCTGCCGGCCGGGTGGTCGGTGGCGAAGGTGCCGAAACGCCCGCGCAGGATCCCGTCGTCGAGATCACCCCGGGCCTGGTTCCGCGCCAGGCGCGCCTCCTGATCGTAGTAGCGGAAGCGGCGCGGCATCAGGAACTGCTGCCGGGAGTTGCCGGTGTGCGAGTAGTGGAGGATCTCCTCGTCAATGAGCAGATTGCCGAAGCCGGCGGGGAAGCCCTCGTTGCTCTCCACGGGGATCGCCGCCTCACCGGGCGCCAGGTCGGCGGTCAGGGTGGTGACGGGGCGCAGGTCCTGGACGTAGACCTCGGTCCCGCGGGCGTGGCCTCGGGGCTCGGTGCCGAGAAGTCCCCGTCCGCGCGGCGCCAGAGTGAACTCGCCGGTCGCGGCGTCGAAGTCGGCGTAGGCGATGCGCTCCCCGTCGATCTCCAGGAGGCCGGCGCGTGGGAGCAGGGAAAAGAAATCGCCGGCATTGGCCGCGAAGATGCGGTGGCCGCCGTCGAAGGCCAGGACGCTCGCGTTGAGGCGGAAGACGTTCTGCTCGCTCTCGCTCAGGTCCGCGTCGAGGATGAAGCGGCCGCGGGCGGTCTGGTTGCTGAAGCTGCCCATGCCGCCGGGATTGTGCACCCCGAATTCGTCCACGAAGCCG
>JALUUN010000529.1 GCA_027021325.1 Planctomycetota bacterium | reverse complement strand
TCTGACCCTGCGCCAGTTCATCAAGGTCTGCCAGGAGCACACCGGCCTGAACTTCACGCTGGACACCTCGAACACCGCCGCCCTGCAGGAGCTGGACCGCACCCAGGTGCTCCTCTACGGGCCCAAGCGGATCCGGCGCGAGGACTTCTTCTCCTTCTTCCAGACCATGATGAAGATCTACAAGTACGTCGTGGTCAAGCAGGGCGAAGGAGAGCTGGCGGTCTACGTCATCACCAAGCAGAACGCTACGACCAGCGGGGACATCAAGGCCAACACCCTGTTCGTGGACATGCAGGACGCCGAGCTCTTCGCCTCCCAGCCCGGCGTCTACATCACCACCGTGGTCAAGTTGAAGTACGCCGACGCCCAGAACCTGGGCACCAGTCTGCGCACCGCCCTGGCCGGAGGCGGCGCCGGGGCCGGCCAGGACTCCTTCATGCCCCTGCCCAGCGAGAACGCCCTCCTGGTCCAGGGTTTCGGCCCCTTCGTGGCGGCGGCGGTGCGGCTGATCCGGCTCCTCGACTCCAAGCCGGAGGTGCCGAAGCCGGAGTTCGCCCGGATCCCTCTGCAGGAGGCCTCGGCGGAGGAAACGGCCCAGCTTCTCCAGGATCTTCTGGAGGAGGACACCGGGCGGGTCGGCGGTGCGCCGGCCCGGCGCGGCGTCCGGGGCGACCAGAACGCGACGGTGGCCGTGGACGAGCGCATCGAGACACGGATCCAGGCCAATCCCCGGGACAACTCGCTCCTGGTCTTCGCCTCGGAGCAGAACCTGGAACAGATCAAGGATCTGGTGGCGGAGCTGGACCGTCCCCTGGACTCCATCGAGACCAACTTCCGGGTCTACCAGCTCCAGAACATCAACGCCGAGGAGCTGGAGCAGCCCCTGCGCGACTTCCTCGAGCGCACCCAGCAGGCCGAGGAAGCGGCGGCCCGGAACGCCCAGGGCGGCGGTCCGCTGCGCCAGCCCGATCAGCGCATCGTCGTCGTCGCCCAGCCGGAAACGAACTCCCTGCTCGTCACCGCCACCCGCACCAAGTGGCAGGAGCTCAAGCGGCTCCTGGAAACGCTGGACCAGCGCCAGCCCCAGGTCCTCATCGAGATCGCCCTGATCGAAGTGAGCGAGGACTTCGCCCGCGAGATCGGCTTCGAGTACGCCAACGTGTCGCCGCCGAGCGGCTCGGCCTCACGCGGCTTCGGCTTCACCCAGGTGGGCCTCTCGGACCTGGTGGACAACGACGGGGACGGCTTCGCCGACACCCGGATCCCGATCACCTCCACCACCGGCTTCACCGGCGGCATCCTCGACGGCGAGGACTTCGGGCTGCCCTTCCTGCTGAAAGCGGCCCAGAACCGCAACGACTCGAACATCCTTTCGATCCCGTCCATCCTGGTGACGAACAACCGCTCGGCACGGGTCGAGTCCAAGGATCTGATCCCGACCACCACCCAGACCTCCACCCAGGGCGTCGGGGTAACCGAGACCTTCAACGACTTCCAGGAGGCCGGGATCACGCTGAATATCTCACCCTCGATCTCCGCCGCCAAGTACCTGCGGATGGACATCGAGCTGACGGTCTCGACCTTCAAGGGCGACCCGGCCTCGACCACCGTGCCGCCGCCCAAGGCCGAACGCACGCTGGTGACCAGCGTCTATCTGCCCGACGGCGCGACCATGTGGGTCGGTGGCATCATCAAGGACGACCGCTTCCGGACCAAGACCGGGATCCCCTTCCTGAGCGACATCCCGATCCTCGGCGACCTGTTCGGGGCGCGATCGGACAGCACCAGCAAGACCACCCTCTACTTCTTCTGCACGCCGCGCATCCTGGACGACTTCGACGAGCTGGCCGATCTCTCGGAGCGCTCCAAGGCGCGGGCGGCGGACGTCATCGGCCTCGACCGGGTGCGCCAGGTGGACCCGGCCTTCCGTCCGGACACCCCCCTGGACGTGATCCTCGACGAGGATCTGGACGGCGACGGCCAGGTGGAGACCGGCATCCTGGACCTCTCCTCCTTCGCCGCTCCGGTCTTCGTACGAGCCCCGGCCGGGGAGCTGCCGCCCGAGGACTGGTCCCGGGTCGGGGCCGACCCCCGCGGCCTGGACCACGGCCTGCCCCTGGGAGCGCCCGGGGAGCCCGCGGCGGCGCCGGCCCGGCCCGACGGGCCGGGAAGAAGCCCGGTCCTGGATCCGTCGCAACTCCTGGGGAATCCTCCGCCCGCAGGCGGGGGAGGCCGATAGAGCTTCCATGGACGACGAGACCCGGACACCCGAGCCGGAGGCGCCGGCCGCCTCCGCCGAGGCCGGGGCCGCCCTGGCTCCCGGTCCGCCCGACCTGATCCGGCTCCTGGCCCGCGAGACCGGGGCCGAAGAAGCGGAGCTGCGCAAGCTCCGGGACCAGGCCGCGGCCAGCGGGCAGTCTTTCGACCGCATCCTCCTGCAGCGCGGCCTCGACGAGGCCGCCGTCCTCCGGGCCTTCGCCGAGGACCTGGAGATGGACTTCGTCCCCAGCCTGGCCGGGACCCGGGTCCCCACGGAGTTCGTGGACCGCGTGCCCCTGGCCTTCGCCCGCGCCCACGACATGATCGCCATCGCCCGCGAGGGCGGGGTCTTCCGGGTGGCCTGCGCCCACCCCCTGGATCTCCATCCCCAGGACGACCTGGCTTCCATGCTGCCGGGCAAGGTCGAGTTCGTCCTGGCACCGCGCAACGAGATCACCGAGATCATCAACCGCGCCTTCCGGCACCGTGCCGACGGCGTGGACGAGGCCCTGGAGGATCTCGAGGACACCGACATCGCCGGGCTGGTCAGCGAGATCGACACCGGCGAGGACCTGCTGGACGTCGCCAACAAGGCGCCGATCATCAAGCTGGTCAACTCGATCCTGTTCCAGGCCCTGAAGCTGCGGGCCTCGGACGTGCACTTCCAGCCCTACGTGGACCGGCTGCAGGTGCGGTTCCGGATCGACGGGATCCTCTACGACATGGAGTCGATCCCCAAGACCGCCCAGGACGCGGTCCTGAGCCGCATCAAGGTCATGGGCAGGATGGACATCGCCGAGCGCCGTATGCCCCAGGACGGCCGTGCCACGATCCGGGTCGGCGACGGCGAGGTGGACGTGCGCATCTCCATCGTCCCGACCAGCGAGGGCGAGCGTGCGGTCCTGCGTCTCCTGGACAAGACCGCCAAGGTCTTCACCGTGGACGAGCTCGGCCTCGACGAGCAGAACCGCGCCACCCTGGAGCAGTACATCCGCTATCCCCACGGCATCGTCCTGGTGACAGGACCCACGGGAAGCGGCAAGACCACGACCCTCTACGCCTCCCTGTCGCGGATCTCCACCGGCGACAAGAACATCCTGACCATCGAGGACCCGGTCGAGTACCAACTCGACGGCATCAGCCAGGTCCAGGTCAACACCAAGAAAGGCCTGACCTTCGCCGCCGGCCTGCGCTCCTTCCTGCGTCAGGACCCCGATGTGATGATGGTCGGCGAGATCCGCGATGTCGAAACCGCCGAGATCGCCATCCGCGCCGCCATCACCGGCCACCTGGTCTTCAGTACGGTCCACACCAACGACGCTCCCTCGACGATTACGCGTCTCATCGACATCGGCGTCGAGCCCTACCTGGTGGCCAGCTCCCTGGTCCTGGTGGTGGCCCAGCGCCTGGTCCGGACCCTCTGCCCCTCCTGCCGCGAGTGGATCGAGCCCGACTCCACCATGCGCGGCGAGCTCATGGACATCGGCGTGGACCTCGAGCAGCTCCCCGAGGGCAAGGTCGCGGTCTCGCGCGGCTGCGCCGACTGCTTCCAGTCCGGCTACCAGGGGCGGACCGCCATCTACGAGATGCTGCCCATGGTCGAGGAGATCCGCACCATGGTGATGAATCGGGCGACCGCTTCCGAACTGAAGCGCGCCGCCATCGACAACGCCGGCATGCGCACGCTGCGCATGGACGGGGTACGCAAGGTCCTGGCCGGGGAGACCTCCCCCGCCGAGGTCGTGCGCGTGACCCAGCTGGACGCCGTCTGAGGCGCCGACCATGCCGGTCTACGAGTGGAAGGGCTTCGACGCCAAGGGCAAGAAGGCCGGCGGTGTCATCGACGCCGACTCCCCGCGGGACGCTCGCCTCAAGCTCAAGCGCCAGCGCTACATGGTCGTCGAGCTCGGCGAGACCCGCGCCGGCAGGCGCCTGCGCAGGAGAAGCGAGGCCAGGGCGCCGGCGCGCAGGCGGCCCGGGACCAGGGCGGACCGCAGTGAGGAGCTCCGCACCCGGCTGCGGGAGAAGATCGACCGCGCGCGCGGCCGCGACGGCCAGCGCTTGAGCAAACGCCGCCTGGAGGAGACCACCACCTTCACCCGCCAGATGGCGACCCTGCTGCGCGCGGGAATCCCCCTGACCGAGGCCCTGCGCGCCATCATCGAGCAGACCTCGAACACGCGGCTGAATGCCGTCTACCGCGACCTCCGCGAGCAGATCGCCCAAGGCCGGCCGACCGCTGACGCCCTCGCCGCCCACTCGGAGTACTTCGACGACCTCTACGTCGCCATGGTCCGCTCCGGCGAGGCCGCCGGCCGGCTGGACGAGGTCCTGGACCGTCTGGCGGTCTTTCTCCAGAACCAGGCCCAGACCCGCAACAAGGTCCAGGCGGCGATGGTCTATCCGGCCATCATGCTCCTGATCGGCTTCCTGGTGGTCGCCGTGCTCCTGGTCAAGGTGGTGCCGAACATCACCACGATGCTGGAGGCGCGGGGCATGGAGCTGCCGCTGCCGACCCAGATCCTCAAGGGCGCGAGCAGCTTCCTGGTGAACTGGTGGTGGGCCATGCTCCTGGTCTTCATCTTCGCCATGCTCCTCTTCAACCTGTACTACAGTTCGGAGAAGGGGCGCCTGGCGGTGGACCGCCGGCTCCTCAAACTGCCGCTGTTCGGCGACCTCCTGACCAAGCAGGCCCTGGCCCGCTTCAGCCAGACCTTCGCCACCCTCCTGCGCAGCGGCGTGCCCGTGGTCCGCTGCCTGGAGGTGACCAAGACCGTCCTCGGCAACCGCCTGCTCGAGAACACCATCGACGACGTCCGTTCCCGGATCCTGGAGGGCGCCGATATCGCCGGGCCCATCAAGTCCTCCGGCGTCTTCCCACCCCTGCTCGGCTACATGATCGCCGTCGGCGAACAGTCCGGCGAACTGGATACCATGATGGAACAGGTCGGCCAGGCCTACGAAGAGGAGGTGGACATTGCCACGCAGAAGTTCACCTCGGTGATCGAACCCATCCTGATCGTCTTCCTGGCCGCCCTGGTGGGCTTCATCGTGGTGGCCATCCTGCTTCCGGTCCTGCAGATGTCCCAGACCTTCTGAGGCCCGGCCGGTCCTCCCGCACCCACCGACAAGTACGAACCACCATGCGAACACGCCGTCATCCCCGCCCGAACGCCGGCTTCACGCTGATCGAAATCATGGCCGTGATCCTGATCATCGGCCTTCTGGTCAGCACCGTCGGCCGCAACGTCCTGGGTTCCCTGTTCACCGCCAAGCGCACGGTCGCCGAGCGGCAGATCAAGGAATTCGAGGGTGCCCTCACCCAGTACAAGATGATCTACGGCAAGTACCCCGACTCCCTGGAGGTCCTGACCGAGCCCGATCCGGAACTGGGGGACGAGCCCTTCATCGAGAAGATCCCCCTGGACCCCTGGGGCTACGAGTACGACTACGACATCGAGGACGGCAAGCCGGTCATCATCTCCTACGGAGCCGACGGCGCCCGCGGCGGCGAGGGTGAGGATGCCGACATCTCCAACCTCGACGAGGAGTGACCCCCGGATGAAGGCGGCCCGGCCGCGTCCCGGCGGATCCGCCCGAGGCGGTTTCACGCTCATCGAACTCATGGCGGTGGTCCTGATCATCGGCATGCTCATGACCACCTTCACCGTGCGCCTCGATGCCCTCCTCCCCGCGACGCGCGGCGAGGAGGCCGGACGCATGATCATCGGGACGCTGGACCAGGCGCGGCTGGCGGCTATTTCCTACGGCCGTGAGTACGCGGTCCAGTTCGACCTCGACGGCAACCGCTACCGCAGCCTCTCCCCCTTCGACGAGGAAGGCCGCCTCGCCCGGGACCCCGAGGACCGCCAGGCCGCCCCCTGGCAGGAGCTGCCCTCGGGGGTGCGCATCGCCGCCATCTTCGACCACAACGAGGAGATCACCGACAGCGGGGTCTATGAGATCCGCTTCCACTCCCTCGGGGGCGCCGACGAGATCTACCTGCAACTGGTCAACGATGCCGCCGAGGGCGCAGCCCTGACCGTCCACCTCCAGGCCCTGACCGGACAGGCCCGGGTCCTGCGTGGCGCCTGGGAACCGGTCCCGGTGACCGAGGACGACCTGTGAAGCGGGCCGGCTTCACCCTGGTGGAGGTGATGGTGGCGGTGGCCGCCATCGGCTTGGCCATCGTTCCGGCCCTGGCCGCCCGCAACCAGGCTCTGGCCATGGCGGTGGAGGCTCGGAACCTCTCGGTCGTGAGCCGCCTCGCCGTCCAGCTGCTGCACCGCATCGAGGCCGGACGGGTGCCGGACCTCTTCGACGGCTACAGCGGCGACTTCACCGAGGAAGGCTTTCCCCAGATCACCTACGTTCTCGGCATCGGCGACGCCTCGAACTACACCAGCGGCATCGGCGAGGACGACGCGGAGCAGGCTTGGCGGCGTCTCGCCGAGGAGACCTGGAGGAACCGCGAAGACGCCGAGGACGAGCTGGAGAACAAGCCCCTCAAGACCCGGGTCTTCCTCTCCATCCAGTACGAGGGCGGCGACGGCGAGCCCCGCGAGTACCTGGTGGAGACCCTGGTCCCCACCTGGGCGGTGGAGCAGGACTTCGAGATGTGGGAGGAACTCTGGGGCGGGAACCTTCCCGAGGAGATCCGATGAGGCCCCGGGCCGGCTTCACCCTGATCGAGACCCTGCTCGCGGTCATGATCTCGGGCATGATCATGACCGCCGTCCTGGCCTCGGTCAGCTACACCCAGTCGGCCGTGGACGCGGTCCACAACGTCATCGAGACGGAGAATGCCGGCCCGAGGATCCTCGCCCAGATCCGGGAGGATCTGAGCCGGATGTGCGTCTACGACGCCGACGAGTACCGCGTCTTCCTGGGCGAGGACCACTCCATCGCCGGTGCCGACGCCGACCGCATGGACTTCCTCGTGCGGCGGCGCTCGACGCGCCCGCAGCTCGACTTCTCCACCGGGCGGCGCGTCTACGCCCCCCTGGTCGAAGTCGGCTACCGCCTGCGGCAGAATCCCGAGTCCAGCGACTTCCTGGAGCTCTACCGGCGTGAGGATTTCCTCCACGACGAGGATCCCTTCCGCGACGGCAGCTTCACCCTGCTCTATGACCGGGTG
>JALUUN010000528.1 GCA_027021325.1 Planctomycetota bacterium | reverse complement strand
TGGCGATGCCGCCGGCCTCGTGGATGAGGCGCACGGTCTCCTCGGCGCTCAGGCCCTTCGGGAACTTGCGGGTCACGAAGAGGGCGCCGACATGGCCGTCGCGGGTGGAGACCTCGGTGCCGGGGACGACGGCGATCTTGAGGCGCCGCTCGTGGACCCGCCGCCGCGCCTCCAGGGCGCCCTCGATCTCGTCGTGGTCGGTGATGGCGATGACGTCCAGGCGTGCCGCCACGGCGGCGTCCAGGACCTTGTCCAGGAGGTCGCCGTCGGACCACTCCGTATGGATGTGGAGATCGGCGGAGTTCTGGAGGACGATGCGGGTCTTGTCGGGGATGCCGGCGAGGCGCAGGCCCGGCAGGAAATGCTGCTCGTAGTCGGTGGGTACCCAGTGGCCGTAGCGCTCGGCGCGGCGCAGGTCCGTCTCGGCCTCGGCCTCGAAGCGCTCCAGGCGCTTGAGGTCGCGCAGATACTGGTCGATCTCCAGGAGGCGGCGGTCCTTTTCCCGTTCCTCCCAGGTGATCGGGCGTTCGACGCGGCTGGTCGGCGGCAGGAGCGGCGGCGGCGAGGCGGCGGGGCCGGCTTCGAGGACCTGGACGGCGGGCTCCTCGGGGGCCTGGTCCCCGGCGAGGCCGCGCAGGGCCTCGATCATGGGGTCGGCGGGCCGGGCTGCGATGGACGCGGAGGCTTCGGGCGCGGCAGGCTTCGGGGACTTCGGGGCGGCGGCCTGGGACGTCTGCTTCGGATTGCTGCCGGCCCGGGTGGTCTTCTTGCGGGCGGCGGGCTTCTCCGTCTTGCGGGCGCGGGTCCCGGTCTTCTTCGAGGTCCGGGAGGTCGTCTTCTTCGAAGAAACGGGCTTCTTCCTCGACGAGGCGGGCTTCTTCCGGGTGCCGGAAGGGCTCTTGCGCGAAGCAGGCTTCTTCTTGGTGGCACGGGGCTTGCGCACCCGGCTCGGAGAGGGTTCCTTGCGGACCATGGGATCGAGGGGCAGGGGGAGCGGAGTGGGAGGGCGGCCGGAGCCACCCATATCCAGTCACGCTTATCGGATCCGGGATCCAGGGCATGAGGACGGATCCCCGGGAATCCGGCGGGGTTAGCCTGAGGCCATGGCCCGCTCCCGCCTCCTTGCCGCCCTTCTCCTCGCCGCTGCCGCCGTGGCCGCCGGCGCCGCCACCGGCCCCCCGGCCCAGGAGCCCGTGCCGATGCGGGCGACGCAGCTCTCCGGGACGCTGTGGATGCTCGAGGGAGCCGGCGGCAACCTCGGGGTTTCCATCGGGGAGGACGGGGTGTTCCTCATTGACGACCAGTTCGCCTGGCAGCTGCCGGAGATCCGGAAGGCCATCGAGGAGCTCGCGGGGAAGGCAGCGCCGGTGGACTTTCTCCTGAACACCCACTGGCACGGCGACCACACCGGCGGCAACGCCGGGCTCGGCGGGGAGGCCGTGATCCTGGCCCACGAGAACGTGCGGCGGCGCCTGGCGGGGGACCCCTCGTTGGAGGGAAGGAAGGCCGACGGGACGCCTCCCCAGGCCCTGCCGGTGATCACCTGGAAGGAAGGCGTCACCCTCC
>JALUUN010000527.1 GCA_027021325.1 Planctomycetota bacterium | reverse complement strand
CACGCGCCGGGCCTCGAGATAGAAGAGGTCGGGCGGATCGCCCGCCGCCATCATGGTCTGGAGCTTGGTGTAGAAGCTGGACGGGTCGCCGGCGTTGATCCGCTCGACGCGCACGCCGGGATGGCTGGCCTCGAAGGCGCGGATCTGGTCCGCGACGATGGCGTCCTCCTCGGGGCCGCCCTCCCCGGACCAGTGCATGACGCGGAGCACCGTCGCCTCCTCCCCCAGGGCCGGCGCCAGGCTGCGCCAGGCCACGCGCGCGAGGGATCCCGCGAGGACGAGGACGCCGAGGAGGCCGAGGATTCGCCGCAGGCAGCGCACGCGGCGCTAACTTTATCAGCCCGATTCCGGGGTCCTCCCTCCCTCATGGCCGAGCGGATGCGCCTCGCCTGCGCCCTCCTCCTGCTGCCCTGCCTGCCGGGCCTCCAGGAACCCTGGCCCGATCCGCTGCCCCGGGACGGCCTCCTCGACCCGGGCCCCCTCCCCCCTTCGGTCGAGGTGCTCCGCTCGGAGCCGGGACGCTGGCGCCTTCGCTTCCGCCTGGAGGCCCCGGAAGCGCGCCGCGTCCATCTGGCCGGTAGCTTCAACGGCTGGGACGCCGGAGCCACGCCCTTGCGCCGGAGCGGGCGCCGCTGGTCCGTGATCCTGGACCTCCCCGCAGGCGTCCACGCCTACAAGTTCGTCCTCGACGGCGGCCGCTGGATCCCCGATCCCGGGAACCCGGAGCGGGAGCCCGACGGCTTCCACGGCTTCAACAGCATCCTGCGCCTGGGCCGCCTGGCGCGCCTGGAGTCGAGCCCCGCCCGGACTGGCGACGGCCGCATCGAGACCACGGGTCTGGCCCACGACCCGGCCTCCCCCACCGACGCCGCCTCCGCCGGTCCGGGTCTCTGGCGCCTGCGCTTCCGGACCCTGGCCCACGACGTCGAAGCCGTCCGCCTGGTCTGGCGCGGCGGCGAGGCCGAGATGTTCCCGGTCCTGCGCGGCCGCCTCCAGGACCTCTGGGAGTCGCCGCCCGTCGCCCTGCGCCCGGGCCAGCCCTACAGCTTCGTGCTCCGGGATGGCGGGCTGGAGGCCCGCGATCCCCGCATCTTCACCATGGAACGCAAGGACGCAGAGCCCTTCCAGACCCCGGCGTGGGCGCGGCACGCGATCTGGTACCAGATCATGCCCGATCGCTTCCGCAACGGGGATCCCTCGAACGACCCCGATCCGGTCCGCCCCTGGACCAGCGAGTGGTTCTCGGTCAGCCCCTGGGAAGAGGCGAGCGGCGAGACCTTCTACGAGTACTTCGTCTACCGGCGCATGTACGGAGGCGATCTCCAGGGTCTCATGGAGGCCCTCCCCTATCTCGAGGACCTGGGTGTCAACGCTCTCTACCTGACGCCGGTCTTCCAAGCCGAGTCGCCCCACAAGTACAACGCCACCGACTACCGCCACGTGGACGAGCGTTTCGGCCGCAAGGGCGACTACGCCGAGGCGGCGGCCCGCGAGGACCTCCTGGACCCCTCCACCTGGACCTGGACCGACTCCGACCGCCTGTTCCTGGAGTTCCTGGCCCGGGCCCACGAACGCGGCTTCAAAGTGATCCTGGACGGCGTCTTCAACCACGTGGGCACCGCCCACCCGGCCTTCCAGGACGTCCTGCGCTACAAGGAGAAGAGCCGCTTCGCCGAGTGGTTCGCCGTCCGCTCCTGGGAACCCTTCGAATACGAGGGCTGGGCCGGCTTCGGCGAGCTCCCGGTCTTCCGCAAGAGTGCAACCGGCTTCCACAGCCCGGAGGTGAAGGAGCACATCTTTGCCATCACCCGGCGCTGGATGGACCCGGACGGCGACGGCGACCCCTCCGACGGCATCGACGGCTGGCGCCTGGACGTGCCCAACGAGATCCCCATGCCCTTCTGGGCGGAGTGGCGGCGCCTGGTGAAGTCCATCAACCCCGAGGCCTATCTGAGCGGCGAGATCTGGACCCGGGCCGAGGACTGGCTCGGTCCCCACGCCTTCGACGCGGTCATGAACTACGAGTTCGCCAAGGTCGCGCTGCAGTGGATCGGGGACCGGCGCAACAAGATCGGCGCCGCCGAGGCCGAACGGCGTCTGGCCGAACTGCGCCTGGCCTATCCCGAGCCCTCGCTCCCGGTCCTCATGAACCTCCTGGACAGCCACGACACGGACCGTCTGGCCTCGATGATGCAGAACCCGGATCTGCCCTACGACCGCATGAACCGGGTGCAGGACGACCACCACGGCTACGACAACGGCCGGCCGGGACCCCGGGCCTGGCAGAAGGCGCGCCTCGCCGCTCTCCTGCAGCACACCTGGATCGGTGCGCCCATGATCTGGTATGGCGATGAGGCCGGCCTGTGGGGCGCCGACGATCCAACCAACCGCAAGCCGATGCTCTGGAAGGATCTCGAGCCCTACGAGAAGCCCGAGGAGAACTTCGTGGTGGACGAGCAGCTGGACTGGTACCGGCGCCTCGTCCACCTGCGCCGCGCGCATCCGGCCCTGCGCACGGCGAGCGCCCGGACCCTCCATGCCTCCGACGAAGACGAGGTCTGGGCCTTCCTGCGCGAGGACGAGAGCGAAGAGGTCCTGGTCGCCCTCCACGCCGGCGAAGGCGGAGCGGAGGTCCTGCTCGAGGGCCTCGGGGAGGGCTGGAGGGCTCTGCTCCTCGACGAGGAGACCTCCTTCGAGACCGCCGGCGGCGGTCTGCGCCTGCGTCTCGGCGCCTTTCGCGGTCTGGTTCTCGGCCGTCCGCGGCCATGAGCTCCGGCCCGGGCATCCTCACCGGCCGGCGGCGGGCCGGCGTCCTCCTGCCCCTGGCCTCCGTTCCCGGGCGCCTCGCCGGCGCCTTCGGACCGGAGGGCCGGCGCATCCTGGACTGGCTCCAGGCCGCCGGCATGTCCTGGTGGCAGATCCTGCCGCCCACGCCCCTGGGAGCGGGCGACTCGCCCTACGGGGGGGCCTCGGCCTTCGCCCTGGAGCCCCTGCACCTGAGCCTCGAGGACCTGGCCGCCGAAGGCCTCCTGCCGCGCCCGCGGCCACACCATGCACCCCCGGCCGGGGGCCCCCTGGACTATCCCGCCCTGCGGCACGCCCGCGAGCCCCTCCTGCGCCGGGCCTTCCAGGAATGGCAGGCCGCCGGCGGCGGGCGCAGCTCCGCCTTCCGCCGCTTCCAGCAGGAAGAGCACTCCTGGCTCCGGGACTGGTGCCGCTTCCGGGTCCTGGACCGCCGCCACCGCGGCCCCTGGACCACCTGGCCGGCTCCCCTGCGCCGGCGCGAGCCGCGCGCCCTCGCCGCCCTGGACCGGGAGTTCGGCGCGGAGCTCGAATACGAGGCCTTCCTCCAGTTCCAGCTCCACCGTCAGGGCCGCCGCATGTCCCGCGAGGCGCACCGCCGCGGCCTCCGGATCCTCGGGGACCTCCCCCTCTTCGTCGTCCACCACTCCGCCGACGTCTGGGCGCGGCCGGAGCTGTTCCAGCTGGACCGCGAGGGCCGTCCGCGCTTCCTGACCGGCGTGCCGCCCGACTACTTCTCCAGCAGGGGTCAGCTCTGGGGCCATCCCCACTACGCCTGGGCGGCCCACCGCCGCGAGGGCTTCGCCTGGTGGAAGGAGCGCTTCCGGCGCAGCCGGGTCCTGGCCGACGCCATGCGCCTGGACCACTTCATCGGCTTCCATCGCGTCTGGAAGGTGCCGGCCGGGGCCGCGGACGCACGCCGCGGACGCTGGAGCCGGAGCCCCGGCCGTGAGCTCCTGGAAGCGCTGCGCGCCGATCTCGGCCGCCTTCCCTGTCTGGCCGAGGACCTGGGAGCGGTGGTCCCGGCGGTGCACCGGCTGCGCGAGCACTTCGGCCTGCCGGGGATGCGGGTCCTGCAGTTCGGTTTCGGCGGCGACGAGCACCATGCCCTGCACCGCATCCCCGAGGACGCCGCCGTCTATCCGGGCACCCACGACAACGACACCGTCCTGGGCTGGGCGCGAAGCGCGCCGGCCGCCGAGCGCCGGCGGGCCCTGGCCGCTACCGGTCTCGGCCGCGGCGAGCTGGAGCGTCTGCCCTGGGCCCTGGTCGCGGCCGCCTGGGCCTCGCCGGCCGCCCTGGCCCTGGCCTCCTTCCCCGACCTCCTCGGCCTCGGCCGCGAAGGCCGGATCAACCGTCCCGGGACGGCCCGGGGAAACTGGCGCTGGCGCTTGGCAAGGCGGCAGCTCTCCGGCACCCTTTGCCGCCGCCTCCGGGACCTCACCGAGGCCACCCGGCGTGTCCCCTGAGCCCCTCCCCCATGTCCCCCGACGTCCCGAGCCCCCTCTCCCTCCAGGAGCTCGTTCCGCGCCTTGCCGACCTGGCCACGAATCTGCGCTGGACCTGGAACGCCGCGGCGCGCGATCTCTTCGTCCGCCTCGACCCGGTGCTCTGGGAAGCCAGCGGGCACACCCCGCTGGCCGTGCTCCACGGCGTCACCGAGGCGCGCCTGCGGGCCCTGGCCGGAGATGCGGAGTTCCTCGCCGCCCTCGAGGCCGCCGAGGCGGAGCTGCGCGCCTACCTGGAAGCCGAGACCTGGTTCCAGCGCCAGCACGGCAGCGAGGAGGGCTTCGAGGTGGTCTACCTCTGCTCCGAGTTCGCCCTCCACGAGTCCATGCCCCAGTACGCCGGCGGCCTCGGAGTCCTGGCCGGGGACCACTTGAAGTCGGCCTCGGACCTGGGAGTCCCCCTGAGCGCCGTCGGCCTCCTCTACCGCCACGGCTACTACCGGCAGGAGTTCCTGCCCGACGGAAGCACCCGTGTCCTCTACCCGGACGCCGACTTCGGTTCCTGGCCGCTCCAGGACACGGGTGTCCGCTTCTCCTGCCCGGTGGGCGGCCGGGAGGTCCAGGTCCGGGTCTGGCGCCTGGAGGTCGGACGCGTGGACCTCTATCTCCTGGACACCGACCTCGAGGAGAACGCTCCCGAGGACCGCGCCCTGACCGAGGGGCTCTACAAGGGCGAACCGGGCGACCGCCTGCGCCAGCAGGTGCTCCTGGGAACCGGCGCAGTGCGTGCCCTCGATGCCCTGGGACGGCGGCCGACGGTCTGGCACCTCAACGAGGGCCACGCCGCCTTCGCCAGCCTGGAGCGCCTCGCCCGCCTGCGCGAGGAAGGGCTCGGCGAGGAGGAGGCCCTGGAGGCCATCCGCCAGAGCACGGTCTTCACCACCCACACGCCGGTGGAAGCCGGGCACGACCGCTACGAGGCCGGCGAGGCCGCCGCCGCCCTGGGCCCCCTCCTGGAGCGTCTCGGCTGGGACCGGAACCGCCTCCAGGCCTTCGCCCGGGAGACCGATGCGCCCGGGGACCCGGTCTGCATGACGGTCCTCGCCCTGCGCACCGCCGGCCGCGCCAACGGTGTCGCCGCCCTCCACGGCGAGGTCTCGCGGCGCATGTGGCAGCACCTCTACGGCGCCGCTTCCCCGGAGGAGGTGCCCATCGGTCACGTGACGAACGGCGTCCACCGCCGCACCTGGATGGATCCTCTGATGGCGCCCTTCCTCGACCGGCACTTCGCGCCGGGCTGGGAGGCCGAGGTGCCCGTTCCACGCTGGGAGCTGCGCGGCGAAACCGATCCCGGGCCGGAGCTCTGGGCGCTCCGGGCGCAGCTCCGGGCCCGGCTGGTCCACTTCGCGCGCCGCCGGCTCGTCGAGCAGGCGCGGCGCCAGGGAGAGAGCCGGGAGCAGATCGCCCGGCTCTGGAAGGCCCTGGATCCCGGGGCCCTGACGCTGGGCTTCGCCCGCCGCTTCGCCACCTACAAGCGCGCGCCCCTGATCTTCCACGATCCCGACCGCCTGGCCGCGCTCCTCAGCGCCCCGGGCCGCCCGGTGCAGATCCTCTTCGCCGGCAAGGCCCACCCGCGGGATGAGAAGGGACAGGAGTTCGCCCGCAGGATCCACCAGATGGCACGCCGCCCGGAGTTCCGCGGCCGTGTCGTGATCCTGGAGGAGTACGACATGCATGTCGGGCGCATGTTGACCTCGGGCTGCGACGTCTGGCTGAACACGCCGCGCCGGCCCTTCGAAGCCAGCGGAACGAGCGGCATGAAACCGCCGCTGCACGGCGGCCTGAACTGTTCCATCGCCGACGGCTGGTGGCCCGAGGGCTTCGACGGCCGCAACGGCTGGATGATCGGCGACCCCGGCGAGGAACCGGATCTGGACGAGGCCGGGGCTGCGGCCCGGGACGCGGCCGACGCCGAGGCCCTCTACCGGGTCCTGGAGGAGGAGGTCGTGCCTCTCTTCTACGAGCGCGACGAGGAAGGCCTGCCGCGGGGCTGGATCGAACGGATGCTGGACAGCCTCCTCACGATCCCGCCGCGCTTCTCCACCCACCGCATGGTCGGCGAGTATCTGGACGGCTACTACCTGCCCGCCTTCCGCGGCAGCCGGACGCAGGCGGCGGCCGGCGGCTGAGGCCGGGCCCTCAGGGGGTCACCCGGATCGGCAAGGGCGGACTGACGTAGGAGTACACATCGGGGGTCGCGGTCTCGACCAGGAAGGCGAAGTACAGGTCCAGGCCGATCCAGGCCGAGGACAGGCTGCCCGGCGGCGGGTTCCAGGAGATGCCCGCAGCGCTGCCGTCGGCCGCCAGAGCCCCGCCGAAGTTGGTATAGACCGAGGACGAGGGCAGGCTGTTGACGATGTCGTCGGTCAGGCTGTCCCAGTTCAGGTCCACGTGCAGGGTGCCGCCGCCTTCGGCGCTGACGTCGAAGCCGGGACTCGTGCCCGAGGCGGAGGCCAGGAGTTCGTAGGCGCGGCCGGCCTGGGCCTCGCCGGCGTAGAGGGTGAAGGGAATGCTGCCGCCAGCGCTCTGGCTGACGGCGCCGGCACCGGCCTCGACGGGGAAGGCCCAGTAGATCGAGGCCGTGGGCCGGTTCGAGGCCTTGCCGGTGGCGTCCCGCACCTGGGCACGAACCTCGTGGGAGACACCGGTCTCGGTCGTGCCGCCGGTCCCGCTCAGATCCCAGGTAGCCGGGTTCTGCCAGGGCATCCAGGCACTCCAGCTGAGGCCGCCGTCGTTGCTGAAGCGCATCTCCACCGGGCCGGAGCCGGCGCCGTCGTCCACCGTCATCTCGATCTGGACGATCTCCTGCAGGGTGTAGGAAGCGCCACCATCCCCGAGGAGCAGGACGGACTGCAGGTCCGGCGCCCCGGTGTCCACGAGAACCGGCCCGAAGCTCGCCGCCTGGGCCGCGGCGTTGCCGGCCTGGTCCACCGGCCGCAGGTTCAGGTACCAGACGCCCTCGGTCAGGGTCGTGGAAAGGCTTGTGGCCGCCGCCCCGAGCTCCAGGGTGGCATCGGGCAGGACCGGCTGATCCGGGCTCAACTCCACCGAGTAGCCGGCAAGACCGGAGAGGGCATCGGAGGAGGGCGTCCAGCTCA
>JALUUN010000526.1 GCA_027021325.1 Planctomycetota bacterium | reverse complement strand
CACCCCCACCACGGGCCGGCCGTCCTCCAGGAGGGCGACGGAGACCGCGTACAGGGGAAGCCCGTGGACGAAGTTCACCGTGCCGTCCAGGGGGTCCACGCACCAGGCGCGGCCGGCGGGCGGGCCGGCGGCCTCGTCGGCGCTCTCCTCGCCGAAGAAGGCGTCGCCCGGGAAGGCCCGCTCCAGCCCCTGGCGCAACAGCCCCTCGCTCGCCAGATCGGCTTCCGTCACGAGGTCGCGGGCGCTGGACTTCGTGCGGATGGTCGCCGGGTCCAGACGCTCCTGGTAGCCACGCAGGAGGCGGCCGGCCTCCCGCGCCAGCTCCACAGCGGTCTCCCGTTCCCGGCGCCGGCTCACGGGCGGGTCCAGTCCTGGAGGATGCGGCGCAGGACCTCCTCCTGGAGGTCGCGGAAGCGCCGGTTGTTCGTGCGCGGCGTGCCGTCGCGGCGGTAGTTGATCACCGTGGAGAAGACCAGGATGGTGTCGTCGGGGGCCAGAGCGTAGCCGCTCAGGCTGCTGGCCCCGGTGATGAAGCCGGTCTTGGCCCGGACCCGCGCCGGCTGGAAGACGGGATCCTGGAAGCGGTCCTCCAGGCGGCCCTGGCCGGCGACCCCCGCCGCCGGCAGGGAGTCGAAGTAGAGACGCGCGAAGGGCGAGCGGGCTGCCGCTTCCAGGAGATCACAGACCGCCTGCGGCGAGGCGCGGTTGAGGCTGCCGTCGGCCTTCCGGCCCATGCCGCTTCCGTCGGCCGGCGCCCAGGCCGCGGGATCGAGGCCCTGCTCCTCGAGGATCTCCAGCTCCCGGCGCAGGCCCTCCTCGCGGGTGCCGGGGCGGCCGGCGCCCAGGGCCAGGGTGCGCAGGAGGACCTCGGCCGTGAAGTTCTCGCTGTCCTTGTTGGCGACGACCACCGCCTCGGCCAGACGCCAGTGGCTCGGCCAGGCGAGGATCTCCCGGGCCGAAGGACCGCGCTCCTCCTCCGGGCGCACCGGCCGCGCCGCTCCGGCGGCGATGCCGCGCTCGCGCAGGCCGGCACGCAGCCAGCGGCCGTAGGCGGCGAGGGGGTCGCGCACCGCCAGACGGACGCTGCCGCCGCGGCCGGGGTCGCCGGTGAAGGCCAGGACCGCGTCCGGCTCCTCCCAGCGGATGGCCACGGGCCGGCCGCCGCCGGTGTCCCGGACGCGGGCGCGCAGCGGCGGGTGCCAGGCCGGAAAGGCGCTCCAGGCGCCGCCGCGCTCCATCCGCACCAGAAGGCTGTTCGCCTCCACCGAGAGGGCGGCGACCGGCGCGCAGTAGTCCCGGTCCCACTGCTCCGGCGGCCAGGCGGGAGGCCGGAACTCGCGGCCGAAGGCGCGGTCGTCCAGAACGATGCCGCCGACCCGGTCGCAGCCGGCCTCGCCCAGGGCGGCGGCCAGGGCGTCGAGGAAGGCGCCGGCGGCGTCGTGGTCCGGCAGCCTCCGCAGGGAGGGGTCGCCGTCGCCGGCGATCCACAGCCGGTCCCCCTCCAGCCAGACCCGGGTCGTCCAGCGCCAGTCCGGCGGCAGCTGCCAGAGGACCGCCGCCGTCGTCAG
>JALUUN010000525.1 GCA_027021325.1 Planctomycetota bacterium | reverse complement strand
CGGAGGGGATCGGCGCCCCCGGCGGTGCGCAGCGGCGGGTCGAGGTTGCAGGGCAGGTACCAGGCGACCCCTTCCTCCCAGGAGAAGGACAGGCCGACCAGATCGGCGCGGTGCGGGTCGAGCCCGGTGGTCTCGGTGTCCAGGGCGAAGCGCTCCGCCCGGGCGAGGCCGTCGAGGAGCTCGGCGAGGCGCTCCGGGGTGTCGGCAATCCGGTAGTCCCGGTCCTCGGGCTCGGGATCGGGGCCGCCGCCGGCGAATCGGTCGGCCAGGGTGTTCAGGGAATGCTCGTGGCAGAAGGCGAGCAACGCCTCCCGGTCCGGCGGCCGCCGACGCAGTTCCTCCAGATCCGGCAGGGGCACATCGGTGCGCAGGGTCACGAGCTCGCGCGCCGCCCGCGCGGTTTCGGCGTGTTCCTCGAGGTTCTCGCGCAGCCTGCCTTTCTCCTCCCGGGGACCGCGCTCGAGGACGGTCTCCAGGTCGCCGTACTTCTGGAGCAGCAGGGTCGCCTTCTTGGGTCCGACGCCGGGGACGCCAGGGATGTTGTCGCTCGAGTCCCCGACCAGGGCCTGCCAGTCGATCATCCGCTCCGGAGGCACGCCATAGCGTTCCTCGACTTCCTTCGGCCCCAGGGGATCCTGGAGTTCGCCGCTTCGGCTCGGCGGATAGAGGCGGACGTTGTCGCGCACCAGCTGGGCGAAGTCCTTGTCCCCGGCGCAGACCGCCACCTCCCAGCCGCGTTCGGCAGCACGGGCCGCCAGGGTGGCGATGATGTCGTCGGCCTCGAAGCCGGAAACCTCCAGGGAGGCGATGCCGAGCAGCGGCAGCGCCTCCTGCATCCATGGGAGCTGCTGGATCAGGTCTTCGTCCATGCGCTCGCGTGTCGCCTTGTACTCCGGCTCCATTTCGTGGCGGAAGGTCGGCTCCTCCCGGTCCCAGGCGACGGCGACATGGAGCGGGTCCTCGGTATGCCTCTCCTGCTCCTCCAGGATCTTCAGGAGGCTGGCCAGGAAGCCGTACAGGGCGCCCGAGGGCCGGCCCTGGGAGTCCGTGAGGCCGCGGATGGCGAAGAAGGCCCGGAAGGCCAGGGCGGTGCCGTCCAGGAGCACCAGGCGGGGGCGTTGCTCGCTCATGCGGGGCCGGGCGTCCTCGGGGCGCCCCGGGGCAGGGTAGCCGCGCCGCGGGCGGCGCCGCCAGGGCTCAGCCGAGCCAGCGCAGGAGCACGAAGCCGCCGATCAGGAGCACCGCAAAGGCGACGGCGACGAGGTCGAACCACTTCTCCACCCAGGCGCGGATGGGAGCGCCGAAGGAGCGCAGCAGCAGGCCCTCGAGGCCGAAACGCAGGCCGCGGCCGAGGGCGCTGGCGCCGAGGAAGGGCAGGAAGGGCATGCCCATGGCGCCACTGGCGATGGTGAAGACCTTGAAGGGAATCGGGGTGATGGCCGCGAGCAGAAGCGCCAGGGTGCCGAACTCCGCGTACCAGTCCTCGATGCGTCCCCAGGTCGTGCGCTGCGGGTCGTAGAGGTCCAGGAGGACGGCGCCGACGGTGTCCATCAGGCCGCTGCCGATGGCAT
>JALUUN010000524.1 GCA_027021325.1 Planctomycetota bacterium | reverse complement strand
CCCGTTTCCGGGGACATGGTGCGCCGGATCCAGGCGCAGGCTCGGGCCGCCCGGGGTCTCCGATCCGGGGCCCGGCCCCGGCCGCCGGATCCTTCAACGGCCTGAGGCTGGGTCCGCGGCGGCTTCGATTCCGGCGTCTCCGCCGGAGATCCCGCGCGGCGGATTCCGGAGCCTCGGCCGGACCTTCCGGCCCTCTCCATACCCGGCGGCCCCGGAGTCTCTTCCGACAGCGCCCCGGGAGGACCGTGGCGTCCGCAGCAGGAGTCGGGGAAGAAATGCCTGGGAACCCGGGACGAGTCCCCGGGCCTCAGCCCTGGAAGCGGGGCGCACCCTCCAGGGGATCCTGGCGCACCGGCTCCCAGCGCAGGTCCTCCGCCTCCGGCGGCGCATGGCGGAGGCTGGCGCGGCCGGCGGCGTCCTCGGGTTCCGGCTCTCCCCCTCCCGCGGGCCGCCGCGCGAAGGCCCCGGAGGCCAGGCCGAGGACGGCGTGGAGCGGTCCCTCGCCGGCGGGGATCTCCAGGCGCACGGCACCGGCAGCACCGGCGAGCGGCTCCCGCCAGCGGAGCCGCACCGCACCCGGCGGGAGTTCCGCCCGGATCACCGGCAGGCTCCCTTCAGGCCCGTCCGCCTCCTGCCAGCGCTCCCCCTCCCGGAGCAGGCGGCCCCGGGCCAGGACCTCGCCGTCCTCGCGCTCCAGGCTCCACTCCAGGATGGCGAAGGCCGGGAAACGGCCGCCGTCGCGGTAGAGGGAGGCCAGAGCCCCGGCCGTGGCCGTTCCCGGCTCGACGGGCACCGCTTCCAGGGACCGGCCGGCGTCCACGAGGTAGAGGGTCAGGAGTCGCGGCGCCGGCTCCGGATCCACGGGGAGAACGGCCTCGATCTCCTGCCCCGGTCCGGGCGGAAGGTCCAGCACCCGTTCCACTTCCTCCTCCTCCAGGCGCGCCCGCAGGCGCACCTTCCCCGCGGGAAGGCCGGCGTAGGGAACACGGCCCTCGGGCCCTGCGGACAGGCGTTCCCGCCACAGCCCGGCGCCGGCGGCCACGGGCAGAGCCTGCCCCGACTCGGGATCCTCGAAGGCGATCTCCGCCGCACGCGGGGCACCGCCCCGGTCCCGGAGGGTGAGGACTCCCGAGGAGGCGGGCCTCAGAACGGCCTCCAGGGGCCAGGTCCCGAGACCGTACTCGCGGAGCGGACGGCGCCAGGGCGCGTGCCCCTCGGCCTCGATCTGGATCGCCACCGGGCCGGGCTCGAGGGCCAGCCACTCGAAGGCACCGGACGGCTCCTCGAAGGACCGCGACTCCCCCACGAGGCCGGTCCCGCCGGGCCGGAAGAGGGTCACCCGGAAGGACTGGAGAGGCTCCCCGCTCACACTCCGGACGCGGCCCTCGAAACTCAGGCGGCGCATCCGGTGCGGGTCCAGGAGGACCTCCAGATCCGCGGCCTCGGAAGCGGCCACGACCCGCTCCTCGGTGAGGACCGGTTTCTCCGGGTCGTGGAAGACGAGGCGCAGGCCGCCCGCGGGAACGCCCTCGAAGGCCCAGCGCCCGTCCTCGTCGGTGCGCGTGGCGGCGAG
>JALUUN010000523.1 GCA_027021325.1 Planctomycetota bacterium | reverse complement strand
CCTCCCCGAAGGCCTCATTGCGGCCAATGGCCGGATCGAGGGCGACCGCATCACGGTGGCCAGCAAGGTGCCGGGCCGGGTGGTGGAGCTGCTGGCGCGCGAGGGCGACGAGGTGAACGAGGGGCAGCTCCTGCTGCGCCTCGAGGATCACGAGGCGCGCGCCCGCCTGCAGGCGGCGGAGAGGGCGGTGGATGCGGCCCGCTCGCGGGTGGATGCGGCGGAGAAGAGTTTCCGCCAGACCGCCCGCGACCTCGACCGCACCCGACGCCTCTACCGGGAGGGGACCGCCCCCAAACGGGAACTGGAGCTGGCGGAGACCGCCTGGCGAGTGGCGCGCGACGAGCTGGACGGTGCCCGCGCCTCCCTCGCCCAGGCGGAGGCGGGCCGGGACGAGGTGGCGGCCCTGCTGGAGGACCTCTCGGTGCACGCCCCCCGCAGCGGCGTCATCACGACCCGCATCGTCGATGTGGGCGAAGTGGTGGCGGCCGGCACGCCGCTCATGGAGATCGTCGACCTGGACCGTCTCTATCTCAAGGTCTATATCCCCGAGAAATCGATCGGCAAGGTGCGCCTGGGTCTGCCGGCACGCCTCTGGGTGGACGCCTTCCCCGACCGCCCCTTCGCCGCCACGGTCCGCTACATCGCCTCCCGGGCGGAGTTCACCCCGCGTGAAGTGCAGACCCCGGACGAGCGGGTCAAGCTGGTCTACGCCGTCAAGCTCTACCTGGAGGAGAACCCGCACCGCCGCCTCACCCCCGGCATGCCCGCCGACGCGGTCATCCGCTGGAGGGAGGAGGCGCCGTGGACCCGGCCTCGCTGGTAGGGCGGGGTGCGGACCGGAAGAAGAGCGATGACGCCGCGAGACGACGCCGAACACGCCCCCTCTGCCCCCCTCCTCTGCCGGGTGCGGGGGTTCGGCAAGCGCTACGGCCGCCTGCAGGCGGTGAAGGGAATCGACCTGGAGCTGCATCAGGGAGAGATCTACGGCCTCATCGGCCCCGACGGTGCCGGCAAGAGCACCCTCATGAAGGCGATCGCCGGCGTACTCGATTTCGATCAGGGACGGATCGAGCTCTTCGGCACCCCCCTCGACTCGGAAAGGGCGGCCGAGGCGGCCAAGGCGCAGATCGGCTTCATGCCCCAGGGACTCGGCCTCAACCTCTACGCCGAACTCTCCGTGGAGGAGAACATCGACTTCTTCGCCCAGCTCCGCGAGATCCCACCCGCGGTGCGGGAGGCGCGCAAGGCCGAACTGCTCGCCATGACCCGCCTCGCCCCCTTCCGCGACCGTGCCATGAAACATCTCTCCGGGGGCATGAAACAGAAGCTGGGACTGGTCTGCACCCTCGTTCACCAGCCCCGCCTGGTGATCCTCGACGAGCCCACCACCGGCGTCGACCCGGTCTCCCGCCGCGACTTCTGGGCGATCCTGACGGGGCTGCTGCGGGAACGGGGGGTCACCGCCCTGGTCTCCACCGCCTACCTGGACGAGGCGAGCCGCTTCCACCGCCTCGCCTTTCTGCACCAGGGGCGCATGCTGGCCGAGGGCTCCCCGGAACGGCTGCAGCGTCTC
>JALUUN010000522.1 GCA_027021325.1 Planctomycetota bacterium | reverse complement strand
ATCACCTCGTAGCCCTGCTGCTTCAGGAGCAGGGCCGCCACCGAGGAGTCCACCCCTCCGGAGAGGGCGGCGAGAACGCGGGTCCGGGCCATGGGGCGTCGCTAGAATGCCGGGTCATTCTCGCAGTCCGGGTGGGATTGCGCGAGTCCGCCATGCACGAAGCCCCCTTCGACTTCCTTCTCCCCGCCCTGCAACAGGACCTGCCCCCGGCCACCGGCCCGGGAAGCGGCAGCCCCGGGGAGCCTCCCCCCGCCGCCGCTCCTTCCGGGGGCGCCGCCGCCGGCACCCAGGCCGACGGCGCTCCGGGTGGCGCCCCGAATCCCGATCCGCCCTCGCCCTTCAGCAGCCTGTGGATCTTCGGGGTCCTGTTCCTGTTCATGTGGCTGTTCGTGATCCGTCCGGAGCGCAAGCGCCAGAAGGAGCGTGCGGCCATGCTCGGGGCGATCCAGAAGGGCGACCAGGTGGTCACGACCGGCGGCATCCACGGCACCGTGGCGCGCCTGGACGATCAGACCCTGACCCTCAAGGTGGACGACCAGGTGCGGCTGAAGGTGGACCGTAACGCCATCGCCCGCATCGCGTCCTCCAAGGAGAAGGGCTCCGAAGCGGGCGCCGCGAAGGAGAAGGCGCCGGCGGCGGCGGCCTCCTGAAGCGGGCGGCTCCCCGGGCCCCCCCTGGCCCGTGGAGCCCCTCCCTCCCACCGACCCCCGGCCGGAGCGCGGCCGCGCCGCCGAGGACGCGGCGGCCCGGAGCCTCGAGGCCGCCGGCTGGTGCATCCTGGCGCGCCGCCTGCGCCTGCGCGCCGGCGAGATCGACCTCCTCGCCCGGGATCCGGCCGGCTGCCTCGTGGCCGTCGAGGTCAAGGGGCGGGCGGCCGCCGCCCCGGTCCAGGGCGAGGACCTCCTGCGCCCGCGGCAGCGCCTGCGCCTGGCCCGGGCCCTGGAGGCCGCCGCCCGCCGCCTCGGCCACCGGGGCGCCCTGCGCCTGGACCTCGCCGAGGTCCTCCTCGATGAAGCCGGCCGGCCCTTCAGGATCCTCCGCCATCCGGGGATCCGCCCTCCGGAGGCGCCTCCAGGCGAGGCGCGGTCTCCGCCGCCAGGCCGGCGAGATCCCGGACCACCTCCGGAGGCAGGGCCCGGAGCCCTTCCTGCTCCAGGACGGCGGCGGCGAGGGCACGCAGGCTCTCCGGATCCAGGCGGTCCCAGGAGGCCGGTTCCGGCAGTCCACGGCGGCGGGCCATCTCCAGGAGGTCCCGGAGGATCCGGCGGTAGGCGGCGGCGTAGAGATCCCGGGGGCCGCGGGCGCGCTCCACGACCTCGGCCAGGGCCCAGCGCGGGTCTCGAAGCGCGGCGAGCGCGCGGAGCTGCGCCCGGTACTCGAGCCAGACCAGGGCATCGCCGTCCTGGAGAAGGGACAGGAAGGAAGGAAGCAGCACCTCGAAGAGACCCGGCCCGGAGGGCAGCCAGGAGAGAACCTCGGGGAGATGCCCGGCCTCGTGGAGAAGGAGAGCCTCGAGTTCCGCCGCGGCCGGACTCCGGCCGCTCTGGAGGAGAGCGTGTCGCAGGCGCAGGGGCAGATCCAGGTCCTCGGGAAGCTCCCCCGGCGTCGCGGCGAGGCCGCGGGGCGCCTCCACGGAGAGGAGGGCGGGGTCCAGGGCCGCGGCCCTCTCGCCGAGATGCCGGGCGCGGGCGCTCACGCCGTCCAGGCGGACGTAGAAGCCCTGGAAGACCGCCGCGCCCAGGGGTTCCTCGGCGAAGGAGGAAAGGCCGCCGCCGGCCAGGACCACCCAGGCCTCCCGGCCCGGCCAGGGCAGGCGGTGGAAGCGGCAGTCCCGGAGATAGAGGAGTCCCGCCCCGGTGCGCAGGCTCGTTCCGGCGAGCAGGAAGCGCCCCCGCTCCCGGGCGAAGGCCGCGAAGGGCGAGGCCCCGGGCTCCGGACGCACGAGGCTGGCCGCCAGGGGCACCTCGTAGCGGGGCGCCCCGGCGAGGCCCGCGGGCAGGCCGGCATCCTGGAGTTCCCGGTCCAGCTCCTCGAGGAGCCCCTCCAGGTCCCCGGGACGGCCCGGGAAGCCCACGGCGAGGACCGCCCGCTCCAGGATCCGGTCGAGGAGCCCGGTCTCCGTCTCCGCACGGGACCGGCCCAGCCAGGCGCGCTCCGCCCGGACCCGCTCGCGGGCGCCCGGAAGCGGAGCCGCGAGCTCCTCCCAGGTCGCCAGCAGATCGCGGTGGTGCCGGCGGAAGGCCCCTTCCTCCAGGAGTTCCAGGGCCTGGGCGAGCTTCCCCCGGGCGGCCAGGAGGCGGGCCTCGACCTGGAGCCGGAAGTCGCGGGCATCGGGCCAGTCCGGGGCGCGGCGCAGGTGCTCGGCGGCGGTTTCGAGCTCCCCGTCGCCGAGGGCCAGGCTCGCCCGGCCCAGGCGGATCCAGGCGTGACCCGGAAAGCGGTCCACGAGCTCCTCGAAGCTGCGGCGCAGGCGCCCGGGTTCCTGGAGGAGGCGGGCCTGGAGATAGAGGAGATCGGGATCCTGGCCGGAGCCGGGCTCGGCGGCCAGTTCGGCGAGGAGCCTGCCGCGGCCGCCCCGCGGCAGGAGGAGGGACTGGCGGACGCGCTCTCCCTCGATGCTGTGCCGCGCCCGCCAGCCGAGGGCCTCGGCGCGGGCGAGGGCCTCCACCTCCCGGCCCTGGAACCAGGCCCGGAAGACCGGTTCCGGGTCCACGTCCGCGGGCGCGCGCAGGGCAGGGCCCGGGGCGGCGCAGGCGGCGGCGAGGAAGGCCAGGACGGCCGCAACCCGCGGCCCCCTCACGCCTCCTCCTCCGGCGCCGGAGCCTCCAGGAGCCGCCAGGCCTCGCGGCGGTCCGGCCCGAGACGCGCCGCCTCGGGGTCCACCAGGTGCCGGACGCGGCCGGGATCCCCGGAGCCCGGCAGGGCGTGGACCGGGCCGCCGAGGAGGAGGGGCGCCTCGTAGCGCAGGAGGGCATCGGCCAGCCCCCGCTCCAGGAGGTCCCCCTGGAGACGCGGGCCGCCCTCGACGAAGAGCCGGCGCACCCCCTCCTCGGCGCGCAGGCGAGCCAGGGCCGGTACCAGGTCGAGGCGGCCGTCCGGGCGAGGGGGCAGGAACCAGACGGCGTCCTCGGGATCTTCCTTCTGGGCCGGGGCCCCTTCCGCCCGCAGCCAGATCCTGCGCCCCGGCCGGCGGCGCACCGCCGCTTCCGGGGGCACTTCGGCGCGCGGATCCAGGAGGACGCGAAGCGGCGGGCGGGCCGCCGGCGGATCGCCGAAGTCCTCGGGGCGGGCGTCCAGGCGCGGGTCGTCCTGCAGGAGCGTCCCCGGCCCGGCCAGGATCGCGTCGCCCAGGGCGCGCAGGCGGTGCACCTCGCGCCGGCTCTCCGGCGAAGAGATCCAGCGGGGGAAGCCGCCAGGGGCCGCGGCCCGCCCGTCGAAGCCCTGGGCCCACTTCAGGAGCACCCACGGACGCTCCGGATGGCGCAGGGCGTCCTCGAAGGCCCCGAGGAGCGGGTCCGGGCCCGGCGGCTCCTCCAGGACCACGACCTCGACGCCGGCGGCCCGCAGGGCCTCGACCCCGCGCCCGCGGTGGCGGGGATCGGGATCCAGGCGGCCGACGACGACGCGCCGCACCCCCGCCGCGAGCAGGGCCTCGGTGCAGGGCGGACGGCGCTTGCCCTCCCGGCCGGCGGGGCTGGAGCAGGGCTCGAGGCTGACCACGAGCTCGTCCACGACGCCGGGCCGCGGGGCCGCCTCCCCCGCCTGCCAGGCGCCGGCGTCGCGCAAGGCCTCTTCCTCGGCGTGGGCCCCGCCGACCCGGCGGTGACAGCCGCGGCCCGCGACCAGGCCGCCGCTCAGGGCCAGGGCACCGACCCGGGGGTTGGGGGCGGTCCAGAGCCAGCCGGCCCGGGCGGCCTCGTGGCGGGCGCGCTCCAGGAGCCGGCGGTCCCTCATACCGGGAAGGCGCCGGCGGCGGGGGGCCGCTCGCAGGCCGGCGCGGCCGCGGGAGCCGGCGCCGGCCGCCGGCCCCGGACCGCGGCCAGAAGCTCGCGCCCGTTCCAGCCCTCCAGGGAGACCTCGAGGAGCTCGCCGGGGCGGAAGCCGGGGGCGCCACGCACCAGGGCCCGGTGGCCGTTGTGGATGCGGCCGGTCCAGGGCTCGGGGAAGGGCGCCCGGGCCTGGTCCGGCGCGGGCCCTTCCAGGAGCAGGCGGGAGACCCCGCCGACCCGGGCCCGGGTGCGCTCGCGGGCCACCTCGCGCTGCAGGGCCAGGAGGCGATGGTTGCGCTCGGCCTTGACCGCGGGCGGAACGTCGTCGGGGAGGGCCGCGGCGCGGGTTCCGGGGCGCGGCGAGTACTGGAAGACATAGGACTGGAGGAAGCCGAACTCGCGCAGGGCCGCTTCCGAGGCCTCGAAGTCGGCCTCGGTCTCCCCGGGGAAGCCGACGATCCAGTCGCTCACGAGCTCCAGATCCGGCATCCGGCTGCGCAGGAGCTCGATGCGCCGCCGGTAGAGGTCCAGGGTGTAGCCCCGGCGCATGCGCCGGAGCACGCGGTCGCTCCCCGACTGCAGGGGCACCGGCAGGAAGCGCAGGAACTTCGGCGAGCGCGCCAGGGCCTCGGCCAGTTCCTCGGTGACGTAGCTCGGGTGCAGGGTGATGAGGCGCAGGCGCTCCAGGCCCTCCAGTTCCGAGAGGGCGTCCACCAGGGCGGCGAGGCGCGGCTGCCGCCGGCGGCCCGCGAGGTCCACGCCGTAGGCGTCGATGGTCTGTCCCAGGAGGCTGATCTCGGTGACCCCGTCTTCGACGAGGCGCCGGCACTCCGCGAGGATCTCCGCCGGCGGCCGCGACGCGACCCGTCCGCGCACCGAGGGAACGATGCAGAAGCTGCAGTTCAGGTCGCAGCCGCGCATGACCGCGACCTGGGCGCTGAACGCCCGGGGCCGGCCCAGGAGGTCGCGCACCGGGGCGTCCACGGGAGCGGGAGCGTCTCCGAGCTCCAGGACCCGCTCCTCGCCCCCCCGCACCCGTTCCACGAGGTCCGGAAGCCGCGGAAAGTGGCGCGTGCCGCAGACCAGGTCCACGTGGGGTTCGCGCTCGAAGAGTTCGCGTCCTTCGCGCTCGGCCATGCAGCCGACCACGCCCAGGACCAGGTCCGGGCGCCTCCGCTTGACCGCCCGCAAGGAGCCGAGCAGGCCGTGGACGCGTTCTTCGGCCTGCTCGCGCACCGAGCAGGTGTGGAAGAGGACGACGTCGGCGCTCTCGGGATCGGGCGCCTCGCGGTAGCCCCGGCGCAGGAAGCCGGCGCGGATGAGCTCCCCGTCGTAGAAGTTCATCTGACAGCCGTACACCCGCAGATGGAAGCTGCGGGCGCCCGACGCGGCCGGAGCCGGAGCAGGCATGGGTCTTCAGAGGTCGTTGGAGACCGTGCGCAGCTCCTCGATCGGCGAATCCGGTCCCAGGGGCAGGTAGCCCTCCTCCACGTCCTGCTCGGTGAGGAACCCGGCGTCCAGGAGCTCCTGGACCTTGAGCCGGTGGACCTCGCCGTCGCCGGTCATGTACACGATGTCGTTGCCGTGGCTGATCTGGGCGTCGGAGAGGATGGTGACCTGGGCCGGGGCGTTCTTGAGCTTCGTCCACAAGGAACGGTCGCCGTTGGTGAAGAAGCCGGCGTAGCTCGTGAACTGCGGGCCGACCCGGTCCCAGCCCTCGGTCAGGTACTCGAGGACGTCCTCCGCTTCCTCGGGCGGTACCAGTTCCTCGAACTGCAGGTTCGGGCAGAAGAAACGCTTGGCATTCTTCTCCGAACGCTCGATCTCGCCTTCCTTCCACATGGCCAGGATGAAACGCTGGCCCTCGTAGCGCGGCCAGCGGCCGCCATTGGCGGCCTTGTAGGAGGTGAGCATGCGGTACAGCTCCCGCATGTTCGCCTCGCAGGCACTGGTTCCGGCGGAGCGGAAGGCGTCGGTGATGTTCGGCAGCAGGAAGGCGCCGAGCAGGCCGATGATCATGATCACGGCCATGAGCTCGAGCAGGGTGAAACCCGCCCGCGCGGCGTTCAGGCCGCGGCGCGGCAGGGTGCGGAGGGTCTTCGGCATGGCGGTCGGGCTCAGGTGCCCTGGGAGTAGTCGGTGGCGTAGGCGATCTGCTCGGGCGTCAGCTCGTCGATGCGGATGCCCATGGAGGCCAGCTTGATGCCGGCGATCTCCTGATCCAGTTCCTCGGGCAGTTCGTGGACCCCGGGCTCCAGGTTCCGGCCCTCCCGGGCCAGGAGCATCATGGCCTGGAACTGGTTGGCGAAGGACATGTCCATGACCTCGCTCGGATGCCCCTCGGCGGCGGCGAGGTTGATCAGGCGGCCGCGGGCCAGGAGATAGATGCGGCGGCCGTCAGCCAGGCGGTACTCCTCACAGTCCTTGCGGATGGTGCGCCGGGACACCGCCAGGTCCTCGAGATCCTCGATGTTGATCTCGCAGTCGTAGTGGCCGGTGTTGCAGACCACCGCACCGTCCTTCATGCGCTCGAAGTGGCGCCGGACGATGACATCCTTCATGCCGGTGGCGGTGATGAAGACGTCGCCGACGGCGGCGGCCTCGTCCATGGTCATGACCCGGTGGCCTTCCAGGGTCGCCTTCAGGGCGGCGGTCGGCTTGACCTCGGTGACGATGGTGTTGGCGCCGGCGCCCCTGGCGCGCAGAGCGCAGCCGCGGCCGCAGTGGCCGAAGCCGGCGGTGACGAAGTTCTTCCCCGCAAGCAGGATCGAAGTAGCGCGCAGGATGCCGTCCAGGCTCGACTGGCCGGTTCCGTAGACGTTGTCGAAGTCCCACTTGGTCTCGGCGTCGTTGACCGCCACCACCGGGTACAGGAGCTTGCCGTCCCCGGCCATGGCGCGCAGGCGGTGCACTCCGGTGGTGGTCTCCTCGGAGCCGCCGGTGATACCCTCGGCGAGCTGCGGATGCTCGCTGTGCACGCGGAAGATCAGGTCCGCTCCATCGTCCAGGGTCAGGGTCGGCTGGAAGTCCAGGGTGCGGTCGATGGACCAGTAGAACTCCTCCACCGACTGGCCGTACCAGGCGAAGATGCGCACGCCGTCCTCGGCCAGGGCCGCGGCCACCGCGTCGTTCGTGCTCAAGGGGTTGCAGCCCGACCAGGCGACCTCGGCACCGGCCGCCGCCAGGGTCCGGACCAGGACCGCGGTCTCCTTGGTCACGTGCAGGCAGCCGGCGATGCGCTGGCCGGCGAGAGGCCGGCTCTCGCGGTACTTCTCACGCAGGGACATGAGGACCGGCATGCGGCTCTCGGCCCATTCGATGAGGAGACGGCCCTCGTCGGCGAGGGACGGGTCGGCGACGCGGAACCGGGCGTCCTGGGCGGTGGTCATGGATTCGAGGCGTTTCGGGTTCGGGAAGGAGGAGGCCCCCTCAGGCCTCCACCGGGGCGGGGAGG
>JALUUN010000521.1 GCA_027021325.1 Planctomycetota bacterium | reverse complement strand
GGCGAAGGCGCGGAGGTTATTGCCGTAGTCGAAGGTCTCGGCGCCACGCTCCTGCAGGGTCAGCATGGAGCGCACATGCCGGCCCATGGTGGCGTAGCTGCGGCGCTCGTACTCGGCCGGGTCGCGGCGGCGCAGCTCCAGGGCCTCCTCGAAGGGCATCCCGTCGGGAACGTAGCCGTTCAAGGGGTCGTGAGCGCTGGTCTGGTCGGTCAGGGCGTCGGGCGTGACCCCACGCTCGACGAGGGCGCCGAGGAGCTCGGTGGCGTTGCAGCAGACCCCGATGCTCACCGCCTCGCCCTTCTCCTTCGCTTCCAGCGCACGGCCGATGGCCCGCTCCAGGTCCGGGGCCTGCTCGTCGAGGTAGCGCGTGCGCAGGCGGAAGTCGATGCGCGCCTGCTCGACATCGCAGATCAGGCAGACACCCTCGTTCATGGTGACCGCGAGCGGCTGGGCGCCGCCCATGCCGCCGAGGCCGGCGGTCACGCAGAGCCGGCCGCGCAGGCTGCCGCCGAAGCGCTTGCGGGCGACGGCGGCGAAGGTCTCGTAGGTGCCCTGGAGGATCCCCTGGGTGCCGATGTAGATCCAGGAGCCGGCCGTCATCTGGCCGTACATGATGAGCCCCTTGCGCTCCAGCTCGCGAAAGTGCTCCCAGTCCGCCCACTTGCCGACCAGGTTGGAGTTGGCGATGAGGACCCGCGGGCTGTGGCGGTGGGTGCGGAAGACCGCCACCGGCTTGCCGCTCTGGACGAGGAGGGTCTGGTCGGGCTCCAAGCGCTGCAGAGCGGCGACGATGCGCCGTGCCGACTCCCAGTCGCGGGCGGCGCGGCCGGTGCCCCCGTAGACGACGAGGTCCTCCGGCCGCTCGGCGACCTCGGCGTCGAGGTTGTTCAGGAACATCCGCAGCGCCGCCTCGGCATGCCAGTCGCGGCAGTGCAGTTCGGTTCCGCGGGGGGCGCGCTGGGCGCCGGCTTCGATGTCGATGCGGGGCTGGACGGTCGTCATGGCGGGCTTCCTCAAGGCCGATTCTAGGCCCTGGGGCGGCGCCGGACCGGACCCGGACCGGACTCCTCAGCGGCGGTGCTCCCGGAGTTCCCGCAGGGCTTCGCCGAGTTCGGCCAGGCGGGCCTTCACGCGCCGGATCTCCTCCCGCAGGGCGTCGCGTTCGGCCTCGAGCTCCAGGCGAGCCACCTCGGCCTCCAGGCGGACCTCTTCCTCGAGTTCCTCCAGGCTCCGCTCCAGCTCCGCCTCGGCGGCCTCGAGCTCGGCCTCCTCGGCCAGGGCGTCGAGTTCCTCGTCGAGCCGGAGCTCGGCCTCCTCCAGGGCCAGTTCCTCCTCCACCAGCGCCAGGGCGCGCTCCGCCTCGGGCGGCGCCGGACGGTCCACGGCCGCCGGCCGGTCCCGGAGCGGACCGCTCAAGGCCCGGGCCTCCTCCTCCAGACCCCACTCGCGATACCAGCGTGCGGCCCGCTCCAGCATCTCCCGGACCTCGCCGGCCTCGGGCAGACCCTGGCGCCGCAGGGCCTCGGCGCGTTCCATCTCGCCCCGGGCCCGGGCCTCGGCGAAGTCCAGGAGACGG
>JALUUN010000520.1 GCA_027021325.1 Planctomycetota bacterium | reverse complement strand
CGGAGGTCCGGGGAGAGGATCAGGGCGCCGGTGCCGAGCAGGAGGAGGGTGGCCACCGCATGGGTCGCGTGCAGCAGCCGCCGCCGCCCGCGCGCGGTCATCCGCGGTCGCGGGGTCCGCGCACGCGGCCGTGCGCGACGGAGTGGTACCGGAAGCGGCCGGGCATGTGGGAGGAGACGCCCCCCACCAGGATGGCGGCGAGGAGGCAGCCCGTGGCGGCGGCGGGCCGGGCGAGGGCCACGGCGAGGAGCACCACCTTGAGGCAGGTGAGCAGCCCCCGCACCTGTACCAGCCAGATCCAGCCGCCGGCGAGCTCGAGGGCCGCGAGGAGGCCGCCGGTGAGCACCGTCGCCGCCACCCAGGGACCCCCCGCCTCGACGGTTCCGGTGTGGATCGCCTCCCCGAAAAGACCGCCGAAGGAGACGAGGTGCAGGCTCCGGGCACCGATCCGGACGGCGCGGAGGGCATCCGCCTCCCGCGACGACGCCGTCGACCGGGACGCCGACGCGGACCTCGCGCCGACGGCGGACGTGGACCGGCGCCGCCCCGCGGCACCCGCGTCCTCCGCCGGGCCTCCCCCGGCGCCTCGCCCCTGCGGCTCCGGCGTGCGGGCGTCCCCGGCCGGCATGGCGCGGAGGGTAGCCGTCCGCAGCTCCGGCAACCGTATGACGGCGGTCATGCCCGGCCGCTGCGGGAGCGCCTAGCCTGCGGTGCATGGCGCGCTTCCGCCGCCCTCCGGTCATCGGCTTCGCGGGCGACTCCGGCGTCGGCAAGACCACGCTCCTCGAGCGCCTGCTGCCGGCACTCCGCGCCCGGGGCCTCGCGGTGGGGGTGGTCAAGCACGCCTCCCACGGCTTCGAGGCCGACCGGCGCGGCAAGGACTCCGAGCGCCTGTACCGCAGCGGCGGGCAGGCGGTGGCCGTCATCGGACCCGACCAGATCGCCTGCTTCCGGAGGCGCGAGCCCGGTCCCCCCACCCTGGCCGAGGCGCTGGCGGCCCTTCCGCCGGGTCTCGACCTCGTCCTCGTGGAGGGCTTCGCCGCCGAGCCGATTCCGCGCTTCGTCGTCCACCGGGCGGGGGAGCGACCTCGCCGCGATCACCTGGAGGGGGGCCCCGTGCTGGGGCGGGTGGAGCTGCCGCGGACGGCACCCGGCGGACCGCCCGAGCCCTCGGAGGCGCTGGTGGCATCCCTGGCCGCCGCCCTCTCTGGGCGCCTCGACGCCGCGGGACGCGCCGCGGCCCACCCGGGCTCCGGCGTGCGGCCGCCGGAGCCGGGGCCCCCCTCCCCCCGCCTGCCGACGCCCGAGGAGGCCACGCCATGGACGTCCCCTTCGTAGCCGGAAGCCGCTACCGCGCCTTCACCGACCCGGAGGGCGAGGGCTGGCGGGGCCTCGACGCGGAGCGGATCCGGCTCATGGGGACGCCCGTGGGCATGCAGCCCACCGGCATCATCCGCGCGGCGTGGACGGGGCGGCCCATCGGCGCCGTGCCCGAGGTCTCCGTGGCCGCGGTCCACGACGGGAGCGAGCTCTGCTTCCACCTGAGCTGGCCGGACCCGAGCGAGACCCGCGAGCT
>JALUUN010000519.1 GCA_027021325.1 Planctomycetota bacterium | reverse complement strand
GCGCCAGGAGGGAGACGGGGGGCAGGGGATACTTCTCCTTGCCGCGCAGTTTCGGATCACGCGTGAGACGGATGACCTGGATGCCGTCCGTCTTGGTGACGACCGCCTGCCGGATGGGGGGCGCCTTGGCGCGCACGGGAGGCGTCGCGGGCTCGGAAGCGGTCTTCTCCTTCTTCCGGCGGGGCCTTTGGGGCTTCGCGGGGACCTCTTCCTCCAGCTCCTCTTCCTCGTCCTCCTCCCATTCCTCGTCCGGTTCCTCCTCGTCCTCTTCTTCCTCTTCCTCCCATTCCTCCTCTTCGTCCGGCTCTTCCTCCCACTCCTCGTCCGCCGCTTCTTCCTCGTCCCATTCCTCCTCGTCTTCCTCCGGGATCTCCTCGCGGGCCCGGGTGCGGGCCTTCAAGGCCTCGGCCAGGGCCCGCCGGCGCTCCGCCAGGGCGTCCCGGGAGAAGCGGTTCCGGAGGAGAGCCAGGGGGGGGAGGGCGGCGGCCATGAGGAGGCCGGCCACCAGGCCGACCAGGAGGATCGTCGCGGCGCCGGCCGTGCCGAGCAGGCGGACCAGGCGGTCGCCGACCACGTCTCCGATGAGGCCCCCCAGGGGCACCTCCCCCCCGGGGAAGATCCGTTCGGGGAGGAGGACCTCCGAGAGGGTTCCCAGGAAGAGCATCAGCGCCAACACGGCGCCCACGCGTCTGAGCGGCCGGTCGAGGGGGCGGTCCTTCACCAGGTGATAGCCCGCCAGGAGCAGGAAGAAGCAGAGCACGAAGGCACCGACGCCAACGCCCTCCACGAGGACGGAGCCCAGGAACCGTCCCAGGGGGCCGGCCAGGTTTCCGCTGGAGCCTCGTCCCAACTCCGCCGGCAGCGGATCGTAGGTGGCGAACGCGAGCGCCAGGAAGAGAGCCAGAGCGTAAAGCGCCCAGCCGGCCAGGGGCCGCAACTTCTGCATCGTTCCTCCCCGGAAGGGCCCGGCATGCCCGAGGACCCCTCCTGACCCCTGAACCGCCTTCAGGGGGTGTTCGCGGTCGCAGCTCTCCCCGTGTGTCCGAAACCTCCGGTGCCCCGCCGGCTCTCCCGCAGAGCCTGGACCACCCGAAAGCGCGCCTGCACCACGGGGGCGAAGACGAGCTGCGCGATACGGTCGCCCCGCCGGATGGTGCAGGGCTCGGCCTTGAGGCAGGTCACGATCACCTTGATCTCACCGCGGTAGTCGCTGTCGATCGTTCCCGGGGCGTTGACCAGGGCCAGACCCTCCCGCAGGGCCAGGCCCGAGCGCGGGCGCACCTGGGCCTCGTGTCCCGGAGGGATGGCCACGCTGATGCCCGTCGGGATCAGGTGGATTTCGCCCTGCCGGATGGTGACGGGCTCGACGATCGCCGCGTGCAGGTCCGCTCCCGCGCTGCCTCGTGTCTGGTAGGCCGGGAGAGGGAGGTCCTCGTTGCCGGGCAGACGGACGATCTCCACCGGGATCGTGGGTCCCTGCATGGCGTCGTCGCCGATCTCAGCGGGTGTCTCCCCCTTCACCGAGCCTCTCCTCCAGGAAGCGCACGATGCGCTCCCCCAGGGATCGCTTGGAGATGGCGCCCAGCGCGACCGCCTCGCTCCGGGTCACCAGCACCACCGCTTCGCAGTGGGCGCCGCCGAAGGAGCCCGGCCTGTTCAGGACGATCAGGTCCAGGTTCTTGGCGAGCATTTTCTCACGCGCGGCGGCCAGCGCCTCGTTCGCGGGCGAGGCCTCCAGCGCAAAACCCACCACGGGGCGATGCGCGGCCATTCTACCCACTTCAGCGAGGATGTCCGGGTTTTTTGCCAGTTCCAGGTGCAGGCTCTCGGGGCCCTTCTTCATCTTTCCCGGCCAGCGCCGGGCGGGACGATAATCGGAGACCGCGGCACTCATGACGACGGCGTCGGCGCTCTCGACCTCCGCCAGCATCGCCTCACGCATCTCCAGGGCCGAGACGACGCGCCGCACCGTCACGCCCGGCGGTGGCTCGAGGGGGGTGGGCCCCAGCACCAGGAGGGGATCGTGGCCGGCCTCGAGGGCCGCCGCGGCCACCGCGATGCCCACCCGACCGGAACTGGGGTTTCCGAGATAGCGCACGTCGTCCAGGTACTCGTGGGTGGGCCCGGCTCCGATCAGGATGCGCAAGGTCTCGGTCCTCCTCCGCCCTCCGGCGGGCTTCAGGGGGAGCGGGCGCCGGAGGGACGCCCGCCTCCGGATGCACTCAATGCGACCCGGGACGAGGGGGCTTCCCGGGCAGGGCTTCCAGGGCGGCCGCCAGGATCTCCTCCACCTCGGCCAGGCGGCCGGGGCCCCGCTCGCCGCAGGCCAGGTCGCCCTCGCCGGGGCCAACGATGCGGTAGCCGGCGTCCCTCAGGACGCCCACGTTGCGCTGGACGAAGGGATGCTCCCACATGCGCCAGTTCATGGCTGGCGCCAGGATGCGGGGGCCGGAAAACGCCAGGGCGGTCGTGGTGACGACATCGTCCCCGAGGCCCGCCGCCAGGCGTCCGATGAGATCGGCCGTGGCGGGAGCGAAAACCATCAGGTCCGCCTCCCTCGCCAGGTGGTCGTAGGGGTCCTCGCCTTCCGCCGAGAAGAGGTCGTGGTGCACCCGCCGCCGCGTCATGGCCTGGAAGAGCAGCGGGCGGACGAGCTTGCAGGCGGCCTCCGTCATCAGGACGGTGACATCGACACCGTGTCGGTCCAGCTCGCGCACCAGGTCCAGTCCCCGGTGGATGGCGACGCTCCCGCTCACGGCGAGGAGGACGTGTGCTGGACGCTCCGTTTCGGAAGTCATGGGATCGCGCCGCTCAGAGCTGTCCCTTCTCCGCGTCGGCCTCGCTGGTCTTCTTGTCCTGCGAGAGAGCCGTGAGGATGCGGCGTTCCAGCTCGTCCTCCGTGGTCGCCTCGTCCACCTCGAGGGTGGGTGAGCGGTCGGCGGTCATGCGCTCGACCTCGGCCCTGATCAACTCGCGGTTCTCTTCCGTGTCGGGGATGAGTTCAATCTTGCGTTCCTCGATTTCCTTCATCACGACTTCGATGGGATTCTTGGATTCGTCGTCCACGAGCTTGCGGGCGCCGCGGTTGAGTTCGCGCAGGCGCTTCTGGATCAACACGGTGGTCTTGTAGACCCCGCCGACCATCTCATAGAGCTTTTCGAATTTTCCCTGATCGATCATTTGCATCTTCCCGCCGATGTTGGATTCCCGCCCTCCACATCCGCCCCTCCCTCGAGCCCGAGGATGCGCCGGAGCGTCGCGAAGGCTTCTTCCACCTGGTCGTTGACGACCACGTGATCGTATTCGTCCCTGGCCGCGAGCTCCCGCGCCGCGGCCTCGAGTCTGGTGGCCAGGCTGGCCCCGGTCTCCGTTCCTCGCTCCCGCAGGCGCTTCTCGAGCGCCTCCAGCGACGGGGGGGCGATGAAGACGGAGACGTGATCGATGCCCAGCTTCTTGATGTTCCGCAGACCCTGGAGGTCGATGTCCAGGACCACCGCCCGTTCCTCCGGCGACCGCGCCAGGAGTTCCGAACGGGGGGTTCCATAATGATGACCATGGACCAGGGCCCATTCGAGGAGTTCTCCACCCTCGCGCATCTCCTCGAACCGTCGTTCGTCGACGAAATGATAGTCCACGCCGTCCCGCTCGCCGGGGCGGGGAGGGCGCGTGGTGGCGGAGACGGCCAAGCGCACGCCGGGTAGCTCCAGCAGGCGGCGGACCAGGGTGGTCTTGCCGGCTCCGCTGGGTCCTCCGAAGACGATGACCCGTGGGCTACTCAAGGTTCTGCACCTGTTCCCGGATGCGCTCGATCTCGCACTTCATCTCCACCACCAGGTGGGAGAGTTCCGTGTCGTTGGCCTTGGATCCGATGGTGTTGGTCTCGCGGTTGAGTTCCTGGAGCAGGAAGTCGAGCTGCCGGCCCACCTCGTCGCCGGCCGCCAGGATGCGGTCCAGGGCGGCCAGGTGTCCTTCCAGACGGCCCAGCTCTTCCGTCACGTCCAGGCGATCGGCGATCAGGCAGACCTCGCGCAGGACGTCGGACTCGGAGAGCTCCACGTCGCCGGCCACTTCCTGCATCAGCCGCCTCACCCGCTGCAGGAGGCGGTCGCGGTGTTCGGCGGGGAGCCGGGCGGCCCGCTCGCGGGCTTGCTCGAGGATCTCCCGGAGTCTCTTCCGATGCTCCCTGAGGAGATCGGCCAGGTGCGCGCCCTCCCGCTCCCGTCCGGTCACCAGGTCGTCGAGAGCGTCGCGGACGGCTTCCAGGACCAGGGCGACCGCCTCCGCGGGCAGGCTCCCCTCTTCCTCGCTCTCTCTCACCACGCCTGGCAGGGAGAGGGCCAGGGGCAGGTTCGCCTCGGGGGAGGCGGGGGCCCCGCCGCCGACGGCCTGGAGTTCCGCGATGTCCTCCAGGTAGGCGTTCACCGCTTCCCGGTGCAGCCGGAAGCGCGGGGCGGCCTGGCGCTCCTCCAGGCGCACGTTGATGGTCAGGGCGCCGCGGCGAACCTTCTCCCGCACGAGATCCTCGATTCGGGGTTCCAGGGACGCGAGCCTCTGAGGCAGCTTCTGGACCACCTTGAGGTAGCGATGGTTCACGGACCGCATCTCCACCTCCGCGCGGCGGTCCGCATCCTCCTTCACCGAGGAGCCGAAACCCGTCATGCTGCGGATCACGAGAGCCTCCAGGGGCACTGAATGGGTCGCTTTTCGTCGCCGGGACTCAGAGGTTCGTCTCGATCCAGGCCAGGGCCAGGGCGGTCGCCATGAAGATTCCCGCCAGCCAGGACGTGAAGCGGTTGATGCCGCCGACACCGTGTCCGAAGGCCTCGCCGCCCGCGCCGCCGAAGGCGCCGCCCAGGCCGCCCCCCGCGCCCTCCTGCATCAGCACGACCGCGATGAGCAGGATCGAAACGATGACGAAGACGATCCAGAGAATGACTCTGACGATTTGCAAGAACATGAATTGGCGTCTCCCGCTGCCTCCCGGGTCCCGCCCGCGCCCTTCCGCGCGGTCCGCGACCGGGTCGTGCTCACATCGCTTCGAAGCGCACGATGCGCGCGAACTCGTCCGCGTCCAGCGAGGCGCCGCCCACCAGCGCCCCGTCGATATCCGTCATGGCCATCAGGCCGTCCACGTTGGAGGCCTTGACGCTGCCCCCGTAGAGGATGCGCATGTCCTCGCCGACGGCGCCTCCCATGTCCCGCAGCATGCCGCGGATCGCGGCGTGCACTTCCTGCGCCTGTTCCGGGGTGGCCACCTTGCCCGTCCCGATGGCCCAGACCGGTTCATAGGCCAGCGTGACGGCCGCGAGGCCGTCCTTCGCCACCGGCTCCAGCGCCGAACGCACCTGTCGCTCGACCACTTCCAGGGTGCGCCCGCTCTCGCGCTCCTCCAAGGTCTCTCCGACGCAGAGCACGGGGCGCAGCCGATGTCGCAGGGCCGCCTGGAGACGGAGGGCCACGTCCGCGTCGCTCTCGCCGAAGACGTGACGGCGCTCGGAGTGGCCGACGATCACGAGAGAGGCCCCCGCGGAGGCCAGGATGGGGGCGCTGATCTCGCCCGTGAAGGCGCCGGCGTCCTCCGGGTGACAGGTCTGTCCGCCCACCTGGATGGGGCTCTCCTCCAGGGCCCTGGCCACCGCCTCCACGGCCACGAAGGTGGGGAAGACCGCCACGTCCCGGTCGGAGAGGTCGCGCAGGCGCTCCCTGAGATCTCCCGCCAGCCGCACCGCCTCCGGAAGAAGGAGATTCATCTTCCAATTGCCGGCGATGAAGGGGCGACGCATCGGGTTCTCCTCGGAGCGGCTGCCTGTGGGCGTACGGATGGCCTGCGCCCTGAGAGGCGGAGGAAGGCCCATGTTGGCACCATTGGGGCGGGATTCAAGCGTCGGGGGCCCATCCACGGGGGCCGAAGGCCCTCCGTGAGGCGGCTCCGGGCGGGCTCCCGGGGGCCCGGGGGGCCCAGCGGAGCGGCCCTCCCATCCGCTCCTTCCGGAGGCGGAGGTCCCCGCCGGTTCCTCCACGGCGATGCTCCGAGCCCGGGGGTGCCGGCCGGCCTCCGCCGGGAGGACGCTTCCTGCCGCCTGATAGATTGCCGGCCATGAAGATCATGGCCTGGAACGTGAACGGGATCCGAGCCTGCGCGCGGCGCGGCTTCCTGGCCTGGCTCGCGGAGGCCCGCCCCTCCATTCTGGGGCTCCAGGAGGTCCGCGCCCGGCCGGATCAGATTCCCCCGGAGATCCTGGAGGCCTCCGGCTATCGCTCCTACTGGTCTCCGGCCGAGAGGCCGGGCTACAGCGGCGTGGGACTGCTCGTCCGGCGGCGGCCCCGGGAGGTGCGGGAGGGGCTCGGAGAGGCTTCCCTGGACGGCGAGGGGCGGATCCAGATCGCCGTCTTCGAGACCTTCGTCTTCTTCAACGTCTACTTCCCCAACGGCAGCGGCAGGGAACGCGACAATTCCCGCGTCCCCTTCAAGCTGGCTTTCTACGACGCCGTGCTCGAACGGGCCCTGGAGTTTCGGAAGGGGGGCCTCGGAGTGGTGATCGCCGGAGACTTCAACACGGCCCATCGGGAGATCGATCTCAAGAACTGGCGTTCCAACCAGAAGACCTCCGGCTTCCTGCCCGAGGAGCGGGAGGCCTTCGGTCGTTTCCTGGAAGGGGGCTTTCGAGACGTCTTCCGCGACCGCCACCCGGACGAACCCGGCCACTACACCTGGTGGAGCCAGCGCCAGGGAGCCCGCGAGCGCAACGTGGGCTGGCGCATCGACTACCTCCTCGTCTCCGAGGACCTGGCTCCCCACGTGCGCCGCGCCTGGATCGAACCCCACGTGCCGGGCTCCGACCACTGCCCCCTGGGCATCGACCTGGTGCTGCCCGGCCGGAAGGCCCGGCGCTCCTGACGCGATCCTGGAGACGCCTCCCGCTCCCGGTGTCCCGCATGGAGGGCGCGCGCGTGCGACGGACCGCCTGGAGGGCTTCCGGCAGCCGGCGGGGGACCGTCGGGCCCGCCCGCCCGCGCCGGAAGGGGTCCAGTCAGTTGACCGTGACGACCGTGCTCGTGGAGATCCGGAAGCCCGGAGCCAGGGAACTCGTGGCCGCGCCCTGGAAGACGGCCCTGATGCCGCTCAAGGAGGGGTCGGCGGGCAGGGCGATGGGCAGGGTCGCGAGGCTGTCCGCTCCCGCCACGGAGAGGCCCAGCAGGTAGGGATTCGTGATCCTGACCCAGCCGGCCGGGAGGAAGGAAACAGGAGCCGGAAGTTCGACGCCCATGTAGAAGGCCGCCGTGCTGCCCGGAGGCCACTGCATTTCGAGCTGGAAGGTGTTTCCGGGTAGGAAGGATCCCCCCAGATCGTTGGTGGTCAGGGCCGGATAGGGATCCAGCGCGTCGAGATCCAGGCCGTCGTCGAGACCGTCGCCGTCCTGGTCCCCGCCCGTGTACTGGATGATGGTCATC
>JALUUN010000518.1 GCA_027021325.1 Planctomycetota bacterium | reverse complement strand
TCGAAGAAAGCCCGCGGAGGCCTCGTCCCAGAGGTAGATGTCGAAGCCGCCGGCCTGCTCGGCTCCGTAGGCATAACTCGCCTCCTGATAGCTACTGAGCATGGGGAACCCGTGCTGCGCCGGCAGGATCAGGTCCGGGTGCCCGCTGTTGTCGATGTCCACGAAACAGGCCCCCAGGAAGTGGTCGTCGAAGACCCCGGTGAGGTGCCCGGCGCTGTGGGTGGAGCTTGGCAGGGTGCGCATTCGCACGGCATGGGTGGCATCCTCGAAGGAGAAGCTCGGGCTGCCCTGGGACAGGAGGGCGCCTTGGAGAAGGACCGCCGCGAGGCCGGTCGTTGCGAGAGGGATCCAGGATCGTTGCATCGGTCGAAAGGGATGGGGCAGCCGAAGCTGCCGGGAGAAGGAAGGGAGGCGACCGGGCAGCCCCGGTCTCCTCAGGGCAGGAGGTCCAGGTCCGCCTGGTGGGTGCTGCCGCCGGGCAGGCCGCGGTCCGCGGACTCCAGGAGGGCGCAGAAGTGCAGGCGCCTGCCGGCCCAGGTCGCCGGCAGGGCGCCCGGGGGGACGTCCCAGATCACCGAGCCCCGGCCCTGGCTGTCCAGCCGCGTCTGGAAGCGAGCCCCCCCGGGGAGCTCCCGCAGGGCCCACATCCAGTCCGTGATCCAGGTCCGCTCGAAGGGAAGGCCGACCGTGTAGGGGACGCCGGCCAGGGATCCCTCGCTCCAGGCGCCGCGGGTGTCCTCGAGGTCCACCTCCAGGCTGGCGTCGCCGGCGAGGAGCGCGATGTCCCGTCCGCCGTACTGCGGCCCCAGGTCCAGATCGAAGACCACCCGGCCTCCCTGGGACACGCTCAGGGCCGTCGGCGTGATGCGCAACTGCTCCCGGACCTGGTGCACGAGAAGGGCATTCGTCTGCCAGCCGTAGGAGCGGTGGATGCCGGCCATCAGCAGATCCGGCACGCCGTCCCCGTCCCAGTCCTCGCTGAAGCCCTGGAAGCCCTTGCTCTCGGTCCCCAGGCCCCACTGCCAGAGGAGACCCCGGGCATGGGACCGCACCTGCAGGTAGTAGCCGTACTCGGCACCCCACAGACAGCCATACAGATCGCGAGAGCCTCCATTCAGGACCAGGAGCTCGTCGGCGCCGTCCCCGTCGTAGTCGAAGTGGAAGCGCGGCTCCTCGGCCGCCCGGTCCGCGGGATTCTGGAGGAGGATCTCGTCCAGGAGGACCGGCGGTGTCCCCGTGTACACCTGGATGCTCGCGGGACGGCAGGGGTCGGTCTGGAGGACCTTCGTACCCAGGCCGACCGCCCAGTCGTCCAGGCCGTCGCCGTCGTAGTCGCCGCAGTACTCCGGGCGGTAGCGGTAGCGCCGGGTCGTCGGGTCCCAGGGATAGAGGGTCTCCAGCACCTGCCCCGTGATCCCCGAGACCAGTCCGAAGGAGGATCCGCCACCGTACTCCGCCCAGTAGTCCCCGTACCCGTCCCGGTCCTGGTCCCCGGCCGGCCAGGAATCCGAGACTCCCGAGGAGAAGCAGGAGATCGTCGAGCCGTCCACCCCCGAGACCACGCTCGCAAGAACGTTGGAGC
>JALUUN010000517.1 GCA_027021325.1 Planctomycetota bacterium | reverse complement strand
GAAGACGAAGTCCCGGGTCTGGCCGCCGTCGCCGTAGAGGACCGGAGGCTCTCCGGCCAGGGCGCGGTCGAAGAAGATGCTGATGACGCCGCTGTAGGGCGAGCCCGGATCCTGGCGCGGGCCGTAGACATTGAAGTAGCGAAGCGCCACGGCCGTGGGGCCGCCGGCCGCGGCGGCCGCCGCCAGGGCGCGCTCGCCGAGGAGCTTGTGCTCGGCGTAGGGCGAGGCCGGCTCGGGCGCCATGGCCTCCTCCTTGGGCAGCTCCGGCCCCGGCCCGTACACCGCCGAACTGCTGCTGAAGACGATGCGGCGCAGCCCGGCCTCCTGCGCCGCTTCCAGGAGGGCCAGGGTGGTGCCGTGGTTGGCCCGCCGGGCCTGCTCGGGATGGGCGACGCTCCAGGGAACGCTCGGCCGGGCGGCGAGGTGGAAGGCGCGTTCGGCGCCGGCGACCGCCTCCCGGGCGACGGCCGGATCCGCCAGGTCCCCCTCCAGGAACTCCAGCCCGCCGCCGGCCGCGGCCGCCTCCAGGTTCTCGCGGCGGCCGGTGGCGAGGTCGTCCACGACCCGCACCCTCCGGCCGGCGGCGAGCAGGGCCTCCACCAGGTGCGAGCCGATGAAGCCGGCTCCCCCGGTCACGAGGTCCAGGCCCGCGGCAGCGCCCATCGCCTAGGAGCGGCTGGCCTCCCGGCCGCGCACCCAGTCGGCGTAACGTCGCAGTCCCTCTTCCACCGGCGTGGCCGGGGCGTAGCCGAGGAGGCGGCGGGCCTTGGAGACCTCGGCGCAGGTGATCGGGACGTCACCGGGCTGTTCCGGGCCGTGCTCCAGCCGCGGCGGCACACCCAGGACCTCCCCGAGGAGGGCGAGGAGGCGGGCCAGGCGGGTGGTCCGCGAGCCGCCGAGGTTGTAGATCTCGTAGCCCTGGCAGCGCTCCATGGCGCGCCAGACCCCGTCCACGATGTCGTCCACGTAGGTGTAGTCGCGGGCCGAGCTGCCGTCGCCGTAGACCGGCACCGGCCGCCCTTCGAGGAGCAGCCGGGTGAACCGGGCGATGGCCATGTCCGGCCGCTGCCGCGGCCCGTAGACCGTGAAGAAGCGCAGGGCCGCCACCGGGATGCCGTACAGGTGGTGCCAGGTGTAGCACAGGGCCTCACCGGCCTTCTTGCTCGCCGCGTAGGGCGAGACCGGCCGGCTGGCCTCGTCCTCCTCGCGGAAGGGCGTGCGCCTGAGCCCGCCGTAGACGCTCGAGGAGCTGGCGAAGACGAATCGCGTCTCCGGCCGCCGGCGCAGGGCCTCCAGCAGATGCACGGTGCCCTGGACGTTGACCTCGAAGTAGAGGGCGGGGTCCTGGAGCGACGGGCGGACACCGGCGCGGGCGGCGAGGTGGACGACGACGTCGAAGGGCTGTTCCTCCAGGAGCCGCTCCAGGGCCGCCCGGTCGCGCAGGTCCGCCTCGACCAGGCGGAAGCCCGGGCGCGCCATGGCGGCGGCCAGGTTGCGGCGCTTCTGCTCCGGGTCGTAGTAGGGGTCGAAGTTGTCGAGGCCGGTGACCTCGACGCCGGCGTCGAGGCAGCGGTCCACGAGATG
>JALUUN010000516.1 GCA_027021325.1 Planctomycetota bacterium | reverse complement strand
CTTCCTGAACCTCATGCTCGGCAGGGACAACCGCGACGAGATCGCGGGCGGCGTCGCCCGCGAGCCCGGCAACCAGCTCGGCGGCCTGGACGTGCGGTGGCGCCTCCCCGGCCTCCCTGCTGTCGCATGGCTGCAGCTCATAGGCGAGGACGAGGCCGGCGGCCTGCCCTCGCGCCCCATCGGCCAGGCGGGCCTTGCGCTGTGGGGCGGGGCCTCCGGAGGCGCCTGGCGGGTGCGGCTCGAGTACGCAGACACCGCTGCCTCGTTCTTCCGGGGTTCACCTTTGTTCAATTATGCGTATGAGCACGGCATCTACCGCAGCGGCTACCGCTACCGCGGGCGCAGCCTCGGCCACGGCATCGACGGCGACGGCCGGATGGTCTCGGTGGGGGGCATCTGGGCCGCGCCGAAGGGGCGTACGCTCGCCCTGACGCTGCGGCGCGCCCGGCTCAACCGCGACGGCGCGGGCGCCCATCCCCTCGCGCCGTCCGGAGAGCGCCGGCTCCGTGCCGACCTCGAGCTCTGGGAGGCGAGGGGGCGGGGCATGCGGATAGGCGCCGCCGTCTCAGTGGAGCGGACCACGGGCGGCGGCCGCGGGAGCACGCTCGATGCCGGCGCCTGGATCGGCGTCTCGCTCCTGCGCTGACGGGAACGCATGCCGCGCTTGTCTCGCCGAGGCGTGGTGGGATAATAGCGGGCGGTCTCGCCGGTCCTTCCGTTGGTGCGGCTCGACCGGCACCCTGCCGAACCACGCGGCATCATGGCCGGGCCTTCCTCGAGCGAACGGCCCGTGCGGTAGCTTTGCCCGCGGGGCATCCGGCCGCGGGGGGTGCCCCGGCGGGTCCGAAGCGCAACACGAAGAAGAAGCTCACCAATCTCACCAGCTTTCCCGGCGGCCGGCCGCCGCGCCCTTTCCAGGGCCGCCGGACGGCGGGTGCGCATATAGCGTGAAAGGCGTTCCGATGCGGCTCTCTCCAGCCTTCCTGCTCCTGCTCGTCCTCGGCCTGACGCTGGCCGGCGCTCCGGCGGACGCCCGGCCCCCGCAGCCGGCATCGGACCCGCTGCGGCTGCTCGAGGGCCTCACCCCCGGGCAGCGTGCCGCGGCCCTCGAGGCCCTGCGCGCGAAGGGCCGGACGCGCATCGTCGAGCCGGGCCCCCGGGAGGCTCCGGACGCACGGCCCGCCCTTCCCCCGCGGTCCCTGCCCGAGGCGCCGAGCCCCATCGAGCGGGCCATGCGCCGGGCGGCGGCCCTGCTCCACCTGGGGCACGCCGGGCCCGCCGGGGCGCGGGAGCGGGAGGAGGCGGCGGAAACGCGCGAGCCGGGCACCGCGCCGGAGCAGGAGGGGCCGGAATCTCCGGATCCCCTCGGCCCAGACACCCTGCGCCAGTACGGCTACGAGCTCTTCGCCGGCGTGCCGAGCACCTTCGCGCCCGCCACCGACATCCCGGTGCCGCCCGACTACGTGGTCGGCCCCGGCGACACCGTGCAGGTGCAGCTCTTCGGAAAGATCAACGCCGAGTACAGCCTCGTCGTCACGCGCGAGGGCCTCCTCCGCTTCCCCGAGATCGGCCCCGTTCCGGTCGC
>JALUUN010000515.1 GCA_027021325.1 Planctomycetota bacterium | reverse complement strand
CCAGGGTGCCCGAGGCCCCCACCGGAATCTCCTGCACCGGGCGGTTCCGCCACTCGGCCCAGTCCACGCCACCCGGTCGACCGAGCCGGTAGCCCGGAACCTCCCCGCGAAGCTCCTCCAGCCGACGGCTTCGGTCCAGGCGCTGGACCCGCGCTCCGTAGACCCGCATCGCCCCCTGGGTCGTGTAGAAACCGACATAACCCTGGATCGGCGCCCCGTTCGCCTGGGCGACCACCGCCTTGCGCTCCCCCTCGATCCACAGCTCCGCCACCGGGCCATCCACCAGGATCTCGAAGCGGAACTCGTGCACCGGCTGCTCGAACCGGTGGGTCCCCCTGGGATTCCCGGTACGCGGGAACAGATCGTCCAGGGACCACCCCAGGGAATCGATCCCTTCCGGTTCCTCCCGCTCACCGATGGAGTAGAGCCAGTCGCCGAGCCGGAAGCCGAAACGCAGGTTGCGGTCGCGCCCGGTGTAGCCAAAGACCACCCCACCGCTCAGGAAACTTGTCGTCTGCTCGATGAGTCCCTCGATGCGGTAGCGTCCCGGAGGCTGCCACCAGTCCGAGCGGCAGAAGGCGTCCCGCACCGGCGCGCCCCGGTCCAGGGTGTCCGTCGCCCCGCGCGGAGTCTTCCGCCCCACGTGCAAGGACCCCCGCCCGTCGTCCACCCAAAGCCCCGGCACCCGGCGATCCTCGACGCCGGTGAGCCCCTCCTCCACCCAGCCCTCCCGGGCGCCGAGGCGTTGCGGCGGAGGATCGAAGGGGTGCAACAGATCCTCCCGCGGACGGCCTCCCCGAGCCAGAAGCGGCGCCCCGAGAATCGCCGCGAGACGGTCGTGGTCGGCGGCCAGGGCCAGCGCCGCCGTCTCCAGGCCGCGCCCGCGGTACTCCTCCACCGTCACCGCCAACTCCTCCAGGAAGGCCCGCGTCCGCGGTAGTTCCTCCAGGAGCGGCGCCGCAGCCGATCCCTCCGGATCGCCCAGGTCCGGCCCCAGACGCTTCCAGTGGCGAAGCACCCAGGCCGCCTTGCGGTTGTGCAGGTCTTCCAGGAGCGCCGCCAGCTCACTCCGGACGTGAGGCGCGGGCTCGTCCACGGCCAGGGACCAGAGCAGGGCCTCGGCCGCGGCCTTGCGCTCCCCCGCCTCCAGGAGGAGCTCCCCCGCGACCCGCGCCTCGTCCTGCCCGAAGCGCGGTTCCGCCCGGTTGCGCAGCCAGGTCCAGGTCGGCTCGTCGTAGACCGGCGGCGCCGGATCCGAAGTGCGATGCCGGGTGGTGTAGCGCCGCGACACCCATTCCGCCGGACGCAGCCCGTCGAAGCCCGCCAGGAAGGAACCGAAGGCCGAGGCGAAGGCCTCCATACCCTCCGGCCGCCCCTCCTTCCCGTCGGCAAACCAGTAGGCGAAGTGCCCGACCCGGTCGTCCGTCGGCGGATCCCGCAGCTCCTCCAGATAGCGAAACAAACGCTCGCGGAACAGGAACGGCCCCCCATCCTCCGCCCGCCAGGTGTAGAGGAAGGTCCATAGGGCGTACCCTGCCGGGTAGTTGTCCCGGTAGTCGGGCACCTGCCCCTCCAGGAGCTGCTCCAG
>JALUUN010000514.1 GCA_027021325.1 Planctomycetota bacterium | reverse complement strand
GGGCGGCTTCGGGGGCCCCGCTCGGGGCCTTGGCCCGCCCGGCCGCGGGGATTAGGCTGGAGGACTTTCCCGAGTCCCCCCGGAGACCATGAAGATCCACGAATACCAGGCCAAGGAGATCCTGCAGCGCTACGGCGTGCGGGTCCAGGGCGGGCAGGTGGCCGAGACCGTCGAGGAGGCGGTCGCGGCCTGGCGGCGCCTGCAGGAGGCCGGCCACGAGCTGGCGGTGATCAAGGCCCAGATCCACGCCGGCGGGCGCGGCAAGGGCGGCGGCGTCCAGCTCGTGCGCTCCGAGGAGGAGGTGCGCGAGGTCGCCGGGGCCATGCTCGGCAGGATGCTGAAGACCCCGCAGACCGGCCCCGAGGGACAGAAGGTCCGCAAGGTCTTCGTCGCCGAGGGCCTGGATCTGGACCGGGAGTTCTACGTCGGTGTGGTCCTGGACCGGGCCCGCGCCTGCCCGGTGCTCATGGTCAGCGCCGAGGGCGGCGTCGAGATCGAGGAGGTCGCCCGCGAGCGCCCCGAGGCGATCCTCAAGCTCGCCCTCGACGTGGACCGCGGGCTGCAGCCCTTCCAGGCCCGGCGCGCGGCCTTCTTCCTCGGCCTGCGCGGCGAGGAGATGAAGAAGGCGGTGCCCTTCCTGACCGGCCTGGTGCGCGCCTGGCTCGAACTCGACTGCTCCCTGGCCGAGATCAATCCCCTGGTGGTGACCCGGCAGGGAGAGGTCGTGGCCCTGGACGCGAAGATGAACTTCGACGGGAACGCCCTCTACCGGCATCCCGAGCTCGCGGCGATGCGGGACCTCCACGAGGAGGATCCGCGCGAGGTCGAGGCCTCGAAGTACGGCCTGAACTACATCGCCCTGGACGGCAACATCGGCTGCATGGTCAACGGGGCCGGCCTGGCGATGGCCACCATGGACACCATCCAGCTCCACGGCGGCCGTCCGGCGAACTTCCTGGACGTCGGCGGCGGCGCCGACGAGCAGGCCATCACCGCCGCCTTCCGCATCCTCCTCGGGGATGCCCAGGTCAAGGGCATCCTGGTGAACATCTTCGGTGGCATCATGCGCTGCGACGTCATCGCCCGCGGCGTGATCGCCGCCGCCCGCAATGTGAGCCTGGACCGGCCGCTCGTGGTGCGGCTGGAGGGCACGAACGTCGAAGAGGGCCGCCGGCTCCTGGAGGAGAGCGGCCTGCCCCTGACCCCGGCCGCGTCCCTGGACGAAGCCGCCCGCCTCGTCTGCGAGGCCGTCCACGCCACCGCCTGAGCCTCTGCATCCATGGCCATCTTCATCCAGGAAGACACCCCCGTTCTCGTCCAGGGCTTCACCGGCCGCAACGGAACCTTCCACAGCGAGCAGTCCCTGGAGTACGGCACTCGCGTGGTCGGCGGCGTCACCCCCGGCAAGGGGGGGAGCACGCACCTCGGCCTGCCGGTCTTCGACACCGTGGCCGAGGCCGTGGAGGCGACCGGCGCCCGGGCCTCGGTGATCTACGTGCCTGCGCCCTACGCCGCCGACTCCATCCTCGAAGCCGCCGACGCCGGCCTGGAGCTGGTGGTCTGCATCACCGAGGGCATCCCGGTCCTGGAC
>JALUUN010000513.1 GCA_027021325.1 Planctomycetota bacterium | reverse complement strand
CCGCCGCTGGCATCCACCGTCGCCCCGCTCAGCTCCATCTCCGTGGCTGCGCCGAGGAAGATCGTTCCGCCCGTGGAGTCGGTGCCGTTGCCGCTCGCGTCCACGAGGTTGGTCACCGTGAGGGAGGATCCGGTGCTGGAAAGATCCACGTCGCCGCCGCTCAGGCCGGTGGCCTGGAGCTTCCAGACCGTCACCGGCCCGGCCGCCTCCAGGAAGAGACTGCCGCCGCTGTCGTTGCCGTGGAGGTCCACCGTGCCGTCGAGGCGCGCCTCGCCGCCGACCTGGAGGTCGAGGCTGCCACCCCAGCCGTCGGTCAGGCCGGTCCGCAGGTTCAAGGTGCGGCCGGACTGGAGCAGGAGATCGCGTCCGACCATGCCGGTGATCTCGCCGCCGGTCCCCCAGTAGCCGCCCTTGCCGACGAAGTCGGCGTCCACGATCCAGTCGCGGCCGATGTTGATCTCGATGACGCCAGCGTCGCCGCCGCCGTCGGCCGAGTTGCCGCTGCCGCCGTTGAACTCGACGTTGGCCGTGAACACGGCGTCGAGTTCGCTGTTCAGGATGGCGAAGCCGCCGCAGCCGTCGCCCGAACCCTTCAAGTCCAGGACACCGTCCACCAAGAGCGAGCCCTGGCGCGAGCGCAGCTCGATGCAGCCGCCGACGTAGCCGTTGGCCTTGAGCTTGCGCAGCACCTCGAGATCCCCCATGGCGTTGAGGATCAGGAGCCCGCCGAAGCCATCGGGCCCGTCGCCGCTGACGTCCAGGGTGGTGAGGGCGCCGTCCACGACCGCGGAACCCGAGACCTCGATCTGCAGGGTGCCGCCGTCGTTGCTGCCGCTTCCGGTGCCGCGAGCCTCGATCTTCCCCGATCCAGCAACGCTCAGGTCGCCGTCCACGAGGATGAAGGTGTCCCCCGCGAAGACCGAAGCGTTGTTGAAGATCTTGCCTTCGACCACGAGGTCGCCGGCATGGACTGCCCCGGCCTGGGTGTGGATCGTCAGGCTGCCTCCCGAAGTGCCTTCGATCTTGCCGGAGCCGAGGACGTGCAGGCGTCCGCAGCGGATGGTCGTGTTCGTGAACTTCAACGTCCCGTCCACGACCACTTCGCGGTCGCCGAAGTCGAGGGTGCAGAAGTCCCCGATGTCCCAGGTGCCGCTGATGACGATCGGGTCGAGGGTGGTGGAACCGAAGTCCGAGGCGCTGCAGGCCTGGCCGCTGAGAGGCGGGGCCAGGGCGAGCAGGGTGAGGAGAGAGCTGCCGAGAGCGAGGATGGCGCGCGCCATCGTGCCTCCAGAGGGGGTTGGGTCTGTGAGAGAACCAGGGGGCGGAACTCCAGCATGGCACGAGATCCCGTCTTCGGGAAGGGGGGATCCCTGGACCGAACCGTCCGCCGACCAGCGACTGAGTCCTCAGTCAGCCGCCCCGGGAACCTCCCTTCCCTCCGCCCCCGCCAAGGAGGGCACTGAAGAGCTCGATCCCCGCCTGGAGGTTGCCCAGGCGCAAGTTCTCGTGAGGAGCGTGCTGCAGGTCGTCGTGGTTGGCGATGGGGACGATGAGGAGCGGCTGCCCGAGGACGCGGTGGAACACCTCCAGGGGCA
>JALUUN010000512.1 GCA_027021325.1 Planctomycetota bacterium | reverse complement strand
AGAAGTGCATCGGCTGCAAGGCCTGCACCGTTTCCTGCGTCGCCGAGAACAACCTCCCGCCCGGGGTCGTGTACCGGCCGGTAACGGAGGAAGAGGTCGGCGAGTTCCCGCATGTGCGCCGGCGCTTCCTGCCCCGGCCCTGCATGCAGTGCAACGACCCGCCCTGCACGCCGGTGTGCCCGGTCTCGGCCACCTGGAAGCGGCCCGACGGCATCGTCCAGGTGGACTACGAGGCCTGCATCGGCTGCCGCTACTGCATCGCCGCCTGCCCCTACAACGCCCGCACCGCCGACTTCGGCGAGTTCTACGGCGAGGGGCTGGCCGAGGAGTCCTCGGCCTTCGCCGGGGAGGAGGCCCTGGTCTACGAGACCCGGCCGACCTTCGAGTACGGCAAGACCTGGCAGCGCGAACCGGGTGTCCACGCCTCGCCCAAGGGCAACGCCCGCAAGTGCCAGTTCTGCCTGCACCGCATCGAGAACGGCATCCTGCCCGCCTGTGTGGACACCTGCCTGGGCGGCGCCACCTTCTTCGGGGACTACAACGACCCCGAGAGCCTGGTCCACGAACTGGTCGGCTCCACGCGCGTCCAGCGCCTGAAGGAGGAGCTGGGGACCGATCCGAGCGTCTACTACCTCGTCTAGGAGGGCTCGCCGATGGAACGCCCGCTCAAGAACTTTCTCGCCGCCGTCTGGATCGTCCTCCTCGGCATCGGCCTCTACGGCCTCTACCTGCGTTTCTCCACGGGGCGCGAGCTGGCGAACTACGGCAGCTACGTCCCCTGGGGCCTGTGGGTCTCCTCCTACATCTACTTCGTGGGCCTCTCGGCAGGATCCTTCCTGCTGTCCTCCCTGGTCTACGTCTTCGGAGTGAAGTCCCTGGCCCGGGTCGGCCGCCTGGCCCTGTTCACGGCGGCCATCACCCTGTTCATGGCCCTGATCTCCATCTGGCTGGATCTGGGGCACATGTTCCGCTTCTACGAGATCTTCACGCGCCCGAACTTCCACAGCCTGATGGCGTGGATGGTCTGGCTCTACAGCGCCTACTTCCTCCTCATCCTGGCCGAGCTCTGGCTGGAGCTGCGGGAGGAACTGGCGGAGCGGGCCGCGGCCGGAGGCGGCCTGGCCTGGCTCTGGCGCCTCCTGAGCCTCGGCTGGCGCCCGCCCGCGGATCCCGCCGCCCGGGAGGAGGCGCGGGCCGGGGCGCGCCGCAGTCTGAAGATCCTGGGCTCCTTCGGCGTGCCCCTGGCCATCGCCTTCCACGGGGGGGTCGGCGCCCTCTTCGCCAGCCTGAGCGCCCGGCCCTACTGGCATACGGGACTCTTCCCGATCCTCTTCCTGACCGGAGCCCTGGCCTCGGGCGGTGCCCTGCTGCTCGGCGTCACCGCCCTCTTCGCCCGGCCCGGCAGCGAGGAAGACCGCAAGGTCCTGCACCTCCTGGGGCGTATCGTCCTCGGTCTCCTGATCGCCGACCTCGTCATCGAGTGGGCGGAGATCTCGATTCCAACCTGGTACGCCGTCGGGGAGGAATCGGATCTGTACCTCCAGGTCCTGTTCGGGCCCTACTGGTACCTCTTCTGGCTGGTGCACCTCGCCGTCGGGGCCATGGTTCCCATCCTGCTGCTGGGCTTCTCGCCCGGTGCCCGCTGGCCGTCCATGATCGCCGGCCTTCTGGCCGCCACGACCTTCCTGGCCGTGCGCCTGAACATCGTCATTCCCGGCCAGGTGACGCCCGCCCTCGAGGGACTCGAGCGCTCCTACGTGGACCAGCGGCTGAGCTTCGCCTACGAGCCCTCCCTCTTCGAGTGGTCGGTGGTCTGTCTCATCGTCGCCCTGGGTATGGCCGTCTTCTTCTGCGGCGTCCATGCCCTGCGCCTCGCACCTTCCTCCCGCCCCGAGAACGCCTGACCCGTCTCTCGCCATGAAGACCGCCAACGACCAACGGAAGTCCGGATCCGAGGCCAGCCGCCGGGATCTCCTGGGGCTCTCCGCCTTCGTGGGAGGCGCTGCGGCCCTGGCCGGCTGCTCCCGCGTGGAGGATCTGGTCTCGGCCTCCGAGATCGGCGACTACGAGCTCGCCGGTCCCGACGCCGTCATCTACTCGACCTGTCTCCAGTGCCATGTCGCCTGCCCGGTCAAGGTCAAGCACTGGGGCGGGAAGATCGCCAAGCTCGCCGGCAACCCTGCCAGCCCGCAGAACTACCTCCCGCACCTGCCCTACGCCTCCTCGCTGGAGCGCCTGGCGGCGACCGACGCCAAGCTCTGCGCCAAGGGCCAGAGCGGCATCCAGACCTACGCCGATCCCTACCGCCTGCGCAAGGTGCTGAAGCGCACCGGCCCGCGCGGCTCCGGACAGTGGAAGACCATCCCCTTCGACCAGTTCGTCGAGGAGGTGGTCCGGGGCGGTCAGCTCTTCGCCGGGATCGGAGACGCCCGCCACTATCCCGGCTTCGAGGAAGTCTACGCCCTGCGCGACCGTGAGGTGGCCGCTGCCATGGCCGCCGACGCGGCGAAGTTCGGCAAAGGCGAGATGAGCCTCGAGGACTTCCAGAAGAAGTGGGCCGAGCACCTCGATGTCCTCATCGACCCGCAACACCCTGACCTGGGACCGAAGAACAACGGCTTCGTCTTCGACGCGGGGCGGATCGAGCACGGCCGCAAGGAGCTGATGAAGTGGTTCACCCACGACAGCTTCGGGTCGGTGAACGCGTTCGAGCACACGACGATCTGCGAGCAGTCCCACCACATCGCCTACGGCGAGATGAGTGGCGGGAAGACGCACCACATGAAGCCGGACCTGTTGAACGCCGAATTCGTGCTGTTCTGGGGGACCGGCGCCTTCACGGCCAACTTCGGCCTCACCCCGATGGCCGAGAAGGTGACCAATGCTCGTGTGGAAGGGCGGATGAAGGTCGCCGTGGTGGACCCGCGTCTCAGCAACGACGCCGGCAAGGCGGACTGGTGGCTGCCGGTCGAGCCTGGTGCCGACGGCGCCCTGGCCCTGGCGATGATCCGTTGGATCCTGGAGCAGGAGCGCTTCGACCGCCGCTACCTCGAGAACGCCAACCGCAAGGCCGCCGACGCCGACGGCGAGCCGACCTTCAGCAACGCTTCCTGGCTGGTGTGGGTCGAGGACGGCCGGCCGGCGCGCCTGGTCCGCGCCGCCGATCTGGGGATCGGCACGGAGGATCAGTACGTCGTCCTGCGCGGCGGCAGGCCTGTTCCCGTGGATCCGGAGGGCGGCGAGGCTGCGGTGGAGGGCGACCTCTTCGCCGAGTACACCCACGAGGGCCGCCAGGCGAAGACTTCCCTCAGGTGCGTGCGCGAGGAGGCCTTCTCGCGCTCGCCCGAAGAGTACGAGCGCATCACCGGCGTTCCCTGGAAGCTGGTGGCGGAGGTGGCGCGCGAGCTCACGAGCCACGGCAAGAAGGCCGGCGTCGAGATGTATCGCGGCCCGGTGCAGCACACCGACGGTTACTACACCGGCTGCGCGGTCATCCTCCTGAACCTGCTGATCGGCAACCCGGACTGGAAGGGCGGCCTGAGCCGTGGCGGCAGCCATTGGCACGAATTCGGCGGGAAGGAGGGGAATGTCTGGCAGTTCAAGGCCCTGCACCCCTCCAGGATGAAGGCCTTCGGACCCAGGATCACCCGCGAGAAGGCGCGCTACGAGGACTTCAGCTTGTTCCGCGAGGAGGGCTACCCCGCCCGCCGGCCCTGGTTCCCGTTTTCCTCGAACGTGTACCAGGAAGTGATCCCGTCCATGGCCGCGGGCTACCCCTACCCGGGCAGGATCCTGTTCCTGCACAAGGGCACGCCGGTCCTGGCGAGCCCGGCCGGCAGCCCGCAGATCGACATGCTCCGGGATCCGGACAAGGTGCCGCTGTTCATCGCCTGCGACATCGTCATCGGCGAGACCAGCATGTACGCCGACTACATCCTCCCGGACCTCACCTACCTGGAGCGCTGGGGGACGCCCCACGTCACCCCGGACGTGCCGAGCCTGACCTCCAAGGTCCGGCAGCCGTCGGTGCCGCCCCTCACCGAGGAGTGCCGTGTGGACGGCGAGGTCATGCCGGTCTGCCTGGAGACCTTCCTGATCGCGGTGGCCAAGAAGCTCGGCCTGCCCGGATTCGGCAAGGAGGCCTTCGGCCCCGGAACCTCCTTCGACCGGCCCGAGGACTGGTTCCTCAAGGCCGTCGCCAACATTGCCTTCGGCGACAAGGCCGGTGACGTTGTGCCGGACGCCGACGCCGGCGAGATGCAGGTCTTCCGGGAGGCCCGTCGCCACCTGCCGCCCAGCGTCTACGACGAGGAGAGGTGGCGGCGGGCGGTGCGCCCCGAGGAATGGCCCAAGGTGGTCTACGTCCTGAACCGCGGCGGCCGCTTCGCGGACTACGAGACCAGCTTTGACGGCCCCTACATGAAGAAGAAGATCGGTTGCATGTGGGAGGTCTTCGTCGAGAAGGTCGCCACCCAGCGCAACAGCATGAGCGGCGCCTTCTTCTCGGGGATCCCGGTCTGGCGCGGCCAGTTCGACGCCCAGGACCGGCCTCTGGCGCGGGAGGCCCGCTACCCGCTGAAGCTGATCACCTACAAGGAGCCCTTCGGCGGCCACAGCCGGACGATCAGCAACTACTGGACGAACATCGCCATGAACCCGGAGAACCGGATCCTCCTCCATCCGAAGGACGCAGACCGCCTGGGCCTGCACGAGGGCCAGCGGGTGCGCCTGGTCTCGGCCTCGAACCCCGAAGGCCGGGTGGAACTCGGCGACGGCCGGATCCTGGAGGTGGCGGGCCGGGTCGAGCTGCGCCAGGGCATCCGGCCGGGAGTGGCGGCGGTCTCCTGGCACTACGGGCACTGGGCCTACGGCTCGAACGACGTCGAGGTGGACGGGGTCCTGGTCCGCGGCGACCGGCGCCGCGGGCGCGGCCTCTGCCCGAACCTCGTGATGGACGTGGATCCGGTTCTGCGGGACGTCTCCCTGACGGACCCGGTCGGCGCCAGCGCCTCCTTCTACGACACCTGGGTCGGTCTGGAGCCCGCGGGCGCGGTTTGAGCCCGCGGCTCCGGTCCGGCCGTCCGGGCCGGTTCAGCCTCCCTGGCTGCCGTGGTGGGAGAGAATGTGCTCCAGGTCCTCCTTGCTGAACCAGGTCCTGGAGAACTCGAGGGCGAGAGCGCGGACGCGGGCTACGTGGGCCGGGTCCGTCGTCTGCTTGCACTTCATGGCGGCGACGGTGATCCCGTGGAGGAGGGTCAGCTGCTGGTGGTACTTCTCGACGCCCTCTTCTCCGGCGGGCGCCTTGACTCTCTGGGCCAGCCAGTAGGAGGCCACCATCTCCTGGATGTGGGCGGCGTGCTGGTCCTTGGTCATGATCCAGCGCACCAGCTGATTGGGGTTGGCGTTGCCCGCCTCCTCGAGACCGCGGATCTTCTCCATGCCCTTCTCGATGGTGGCGGCGTCCTCCATGAGCATGTCGATCCGCATCCTGTCGCCGTAGATGCCACAGGGGACCTGGCAGTGGTCCTCGGGCACGAGGACGCTCGCCACGGCGGGAGCGGGCGGGGGGACCGCCGGCGCGCCGGAGGCGGACGGCAGGGTGGCGGCGAGGGAGACCCCGGCCAGGGCCAGGGCAGGGCAGAGGAGGGCGCAGGTCTTCATGGCAGGGATTCGCAGGGGGGTGGGAGGATTCTCCGCCATCCTACGGGCCCAGCCGCCGGGACGCGGGCCCTTCCTGCCCCTCAGCCGCCGAGGCCGCGGTTGATCTCCTCGAAGATGGCCTCGAAGGCCTGATCCACGTTCTCCTCGGTGATCTCGCGGGCGGCCTTCTGGGAGGCCTCCATGACCGAGGGGATCGCGGCGTAGGGATCGTTCGGGTCGATGACGATCGGGTCCATGGAGCGGGACTGGCAGGCGGCCAGGCCGAGGAGCGTGAAGAGGAGGGGGGCGCGCATGGGGAGGTTGCGGAAGGGGTCTGGCGCGGGGATTCTCGCACATCCGGGCGGATCCGGCGAGGGCGGCGCTCCGGCCGAATGCGGCATCCTGGGAATCAGGCCAGGATCTCGCGGATCACCCGCCCGCCGACGTCCGTGAGGCGGAAGTCCCGGCCCCGGAAGCGGAAGCTCAGGCGCTCGTGGTCGAGGCCCAGCAGGTGCAGGATCGTCGCCTGGAGGTCGTGGACGTGGGTCGCGCCCTCCACGGCGTAGTAGCCCAGTTCGTCGGTGGCGCCCCAGGTCCGGCCGCCCTGGACGCCGCCGCCGCAGAGCCACATCGAGTAGCCGCGGATGTGGTGGTCGCGTCCGGGGTCCTCGCCCTTGCCCTGGAACATGGGGGTGCGCCCGAACTCGCCGCCCCAGACGACCAGAGTCTCGTCCAGCATCCCGAGGCGCTCCAGGTCGGTGACCAGGGCCCAGGTGGGCCGGTCCGTCAGCCCGCAGCAGGTCTTCATGTAGCGGACCAGATCGCCGTGATGGTCCCAGCCGCGGTGGTAGAGCTGGATGAAGCGGACGCCGCGCTCTGCCAGGCGCCGGGCCAGGAGACAGTTCGCCGCGAAACTGCCGTCCGCCCCCTGGGTGCCGTAGCGTTCCAGGACCTCGGCGGGCTCGCCGGAGAAGTCCATGAGCTCGGGGATGCTGGTCTGCATCCGGAAGGCAAGTTCGTACTGGGCGATCCGTGCTTCAAGCTCTGGATCGGGATCCTCTTCCAGGCGCATCCGGTCCAGGGCCTGGACCGTGGCGACGGTGTCGGCCTGCTGCTCTCCACTCAGGCCGGCGGGCGAGCGCACGTAGTGCACCGGGTCGCCGTGGCTGTGGAAGGGCACGCCCTGGTAGCGGGCGGGGAGAAAGCCGTTGTGCCACTGGCGGCCGTTGATCGGCTGCGGATCGCGCCCGCCGACCGAGGTCAGGACCACGAAGCCGGGGAGGTCGGCGCTCTCGCTGCCCAGCCCCCAGGTCACCCAGGAGCCCATGCTCGGCCGGCCGGAGATCGCCGTCCCCGTGCTCAGGAAGGTGTGAGCCGGGTCGTGGTTGATCTGCTCGGTCTGCATGCCGCGGAGAATGCAGATCCGGTCCGCCAGCCGGGCTGTCCAGGGCAGGATGTCGCTGATCTCCTGGCCGCTCTCCCCGTGCCGGCGGAAGGGGAAGCGCGGGCCCAGGATCTTCAGCTCCTGACCCTGGAGCTGGGCGATGGGCTGGCCCCGGGTGACGGACTCGGGCATGGGCCGGCCGTCGAGCTCGGCCAGCTTCGGCTTCCAGTCGAAGGTCTCCAGCTGCGACGGCCCACCCGCCATGCACAGGAAGATCACCCGCTTCACCTTCGGCGGATGGTGGGGCAGGCCGGGAATGCCCGGGGGCAGGCCGGGCTCCTGGGAGGGGCCGCGGGCCGGGGCCGCGCGCAGGCCCAGGAGCTCGGCCAGGGCGAGGCTGCCGAGGCCCAGGCTGGCTCGGCCCAGGAAGAGGCGGCGGCTGCTTCGGGGCGGCAGGCCGGTCATGGCCGCAGATACACCTCGTAGAGATTCAGGAGGACGCGGGCC
>JALUUN010000511.1 GCA_027021325.1 Planctomycetota bacterium | reverse complement strand
CGGCCAGGGCCGCGAGCGAGCGCAGCTCGGCACGGAGTTCCTGCTCGTGCTGGATCTGGCTGAGCCCGGTGAGGTCCAGGAGGGCGCGCTCGAAGGGGGCGCCGGCGCGGACCCGCGCCAGGATCCGGCGCACGATGTCGGCGCCATAGCGGCGCTGCAGGGAGTCCACGAAGGCGTGGCCCAGGGCGTAACCGACGGCGGCGTGCAGGGCTTCCTTGCCGAAGCCGTCCTGGTAGCGGACCAGGGGAGGCAGGTCGTTGCGGAAGGCGCGCCAGGACAGGCGAACGCCGAGGCTGCCGAGGTAGACGTCGCCGGCGAAGGACTCGGCGCAGCCCTCGTGGAACCAAGCCGGCAGGCGCTCCCAGGCCTCCGGTCCGAGGTCGGCCATGGCCAGGTGCAGGAGCTCGTGGCGCAGGGTGGTGCGCAGGCGCGCCAGGTCCCCGGCCACCTCCGTGGCGATGATCAGCCGCCTCTGGAAGGGCACGGCCACGGCCGCGAACCAGTCCGGCACCTCCGCTCCCAGTTCCTCGGCCAGCTGCCGGCGGTCGGCGACCCAGACGACGTCGAAGGGACGCGGATCGGGCGGCAGTCCGGTCCAGTCTCGGGCTTCGCGGAAGATGTCTGCGATCCGCGGCGCCTCGCGCTCCCCCACCGACTCGAGACCGGGGCGCGCCCGCCAGCGGAAGCCGTCCCCGGCCTGCCAGCCTCCCTCCTGGGAACGAAGCGGCGCTCCCGGCAGAGCCAGGAGCGCCGCGGCGACGAAGAGGAGGGCGCGCAGCCGTCCCCGGGGGCGGTCAGCCCTCGAGGGCGATGTCGTCGCCCTTCCCCTCTTCATCCACGCCATTGGGTCCCACGGAGTAGAGGCGGTAGCGCTCGCCCTCCGTGTGCAGACGGTAGGCCGCCCCCCACGGATCCTTCTTCAAGCCGTACTCGCCGTTCTCGTCCTCGGGGAGGAAACCGAAGGGATAGTTGTCCGTGGGCTTCGCGAGCTCCTCCAGGTTCGAAGGCCAGCGGCCGTTCTCGATCTGGAAGACGATCAGCCCGGTGCGCAGGCGCTCCAACTCGCGCCGGGCGGCGGCGGTGCCGTCCGGGGCCGTTTCCACAGGCGGCGGCTCGGTCACCGCCTCCCGGGGAATCCTCTGGGAGCGGGCGCTGAAAGCCACGAGCGGAGCCACGGAAAGCCCGGCCCCGGCCAGGAGGAACAGGTCGGCGATCTCGAAGCTGCCGGTGCTGTCCGTGAGCAGGCTCCCGTCCGGACCGTAGTGGTTCACGACCTCACTGGGCCGCAGATGGCTGACGATGGCGTCGGGACCGGGCATCTTCGAGAAGTCCATGGGCACTTCCGGCGGGAGCTGGGCCGCGAACATGGGCACCAGGTTCTGGACCATGGTGACAGCGGCACGCACGCCAGGACGCGGGTCCGACCAGGACACCGAGATGGCGTCCTGCGGGACACGTTGCAGGAAGGCCTGGACGTCGGCGTTGCTGCGGATGTCCGGCTCCTGCTTCTGGACGCCGGTGCGCAGGTAGCGGCGGACCTCACCGGAGTTGAGGCTCATGACCATCCAGCCGTCGTCGGTGACCCCGAAGCTCGGCTGGATCTGGGC
>JALUUN010000510.1 GCA_027021325.1 Planctomycetota bacterium | reverse complement strand
TCCGATCTGCGGCATGGCCTTGGAGCCGCGCGGCCTGGCCGCGCCGGAAGACGAGGACGACGGCGAACTGCGGGACATGAGCCGGCGCTTCTGGGTCTCGTCCGCCCTGAGCCTGCCGGTCCTGGTCCTGGCCATGGGCGACCTGGTACTCCCGGGCACTCCGATCGCCGACGCCCTGCCTCGCCGCACCAACCTCCTCCTCCAGCTGGCCCTGGCGACGCCGGTCTGCCTCTGGGGAGCCTGGCCCTTCTTCGTCCGCGCCTGGCAGTCGGTGCGCCACCGCAGCCTGAACATGTTCACCCTGATCGGGCTGGGCGTGGAGGTCACCTGGATGGCCAGCACCCTGGCGGTCCTGGCACCGGGGCTCTTCCCCGCCTCCTTCCGCGAGGGCGGCGAGGTTCCGGTCTACTTCGAGTCGGCGGCGGTGATCACCGCCCTGGTCCTCCTCGGCCAGGTCCTGGAGCTGCGCGCCCGCCGGCGCACGGGCTCGGCCATCCGTGAGCTCCTGAGCCTGCAGCCGCCCGAGGCCGTCCGCCTGCGGGAAGACGGGAGCGAGGAGACCGTTCCCCTGGAAGCCATTCATCCCGGGGATCGCCTGCGCGTGCGTCCGGGCGAGCGCGTGCCTGTGGACGGCGTGGTCCTCGAGGGGCGGAGCGCGGTAGACGAATCCATGGTCACCGGCGAGTCCCTGCCCGTGCCCAAGGAGCCGGGCGATGCCCTGATCGGCGGAACCGTGAACGGCAACGGCGCGCTGGTCCTGCGCGCCGAGAAAGTGGGCGCCGACACCCTCCTCGCCCGGATCACCGCCCTGGTCGCCGAAGCCGCCCGCAGCCGCGCCCCGGCCCAGCGCCTCGCCGACCAGGTGGCCGCGGTCTTCGTGCCCGCGGTCCTCGTCGTCGCCTTCCTGACCTTTGCCGCCTGGGCCCTTCTCGGTCCCGAGCCGCCTCTGGCCCACGGGCTGGTGAATGCGGTTGCGGTCCTCATGATCGCCTGCCCCTGCGCCCTGGGCCTGGCGACGCCCATGGCCATCGTCGTCGCCACCGGCCGCGCCGCCCGCGCCGGGGTCCTGTTCCGCGACGCCGAGGCCATCGAGCGCCTGCGCGAGGTGGACACCCTGGTCGTGGACAAGACCGGCACCCTCACCGAGGGGCGGCCCCGCCTCACCGAGGTCGTGCCGCAGGCGCCCTTCGACGAAGCCGAGGTCCTGCGTCTCGCCGCCTCCCTCGAGCGCGGCAGCGAACACCCCCTGGGCGAGGCCATCCTGCGCGGCGCCCGCGAGCGCGGCCTGGACCTGGCCGAGCCCGAGGCCTTCGAGGCGGCCACCGGGCGGGGCATCCAGGGCCGCGTGTCGGGCCGGGATCTCCTCCTGGGGAGCGCCCGCTTCCTGCGCGAGGCCGGCGCCGGCCCCGGAGATCTGGAGACACGCGCCGAGGAGCTGCGCCGCGAGGGGCGGACGGTGGTCTTCCTGGCCGTGGACGGTGCCTGCGCCGGTCTCCTGGCGGTGGCCGACCCGATCAAGGAGACGACCCCCGAGGCCATCGAGGGCCTGCACCGCGAGAGGCTGCGCGTCGTCATGCTGACCGGCGACCACGCCTCGACCGCGGAGGCG
>JALUUN010000509.1 GCA_027021325.1 Planctomycetota bacterium | reverse complement strand
GCCCGCTGCAGCCACTCGAAGTAGCCTTCCACCTCGCGGGCCAGTTCGGCGAGATTCCGGCAGGGCCGGGAACCGAACTCCAGCTGCGCCCCCGGCTCCAGGGTCACGGTGCGGCCGTCCCGGGCGCGCAGCCCGAGCAGGGCGCCGCCCTCTTCGATCGGCGCCCAGCCGCTCCACTCCTGGAGGCGCCGCAGGATCTCCTGCACGCCGCCGGGCCCGGAATAGGCCCGCGGCCGGCCATCGGCCTCGGTCACGAACTGTTCGTACTCCAGACCGACGGCCCAGTCCTTCCGCGGACGGTGCCCGGCGCGCAGGCCCTCGGCCAGCTGGAGCGGATCCTGGAGGGGCTCCATGACGCCGGAAAGCCGCCCTCAGCGAAGTCCCGGCAGGTCCTCGCCGGCCAGTGCCCGCGGCGGGCCCAGGATCTCCCGCAGGATCACGCCCTCCCGCCAGCCGCCTTGCGGCCGCCACCCGCGCCGGGTCGCCGGCCCGGTGGGGCGCGCCAGGACCTCCAGCTGCCCCAGATCCCGCGCCTCGATCTCCTCGGCCATGCGGTCCAGGAAGTCGAAACGCTCCCCGGCCCCCTCCTCGCTCAGGGAGGAAGGGAAGCGCTGCTCGTCCAGGCTGACGAAATCCAGGCCACCGTCTGCCGAAAGAGGAGCCCGGGGAGGCGGAGGAGGTGGAGGAGGAGGACGCCGCTCGGCGGCCGGCTCCACCCAGGACTCGCCCGCCCACGGCTCCTCCAGGAGTTCGGGCTCGGGGAAGAGCACCGGCTCCGGGGGAGCGGCCGGCGGCGCCTCCCCGGCCGCGGCCCCACCGCTCCGGCGGCCCTCACCGGCCAGGCGCTTCGCCGCCTCGCGGTTCATGCTCTTCCGGCGCTTCTCGACCTCGCGCCGGCTGCGCCTTGCCTCGCGGATGGTCGAGGCCACCCAGGTCCCGACGAAGAAGATCAGGACGAAGACCTCTTCGTGCCGGGTCAGGATGTCGAAGAGACGGTCCATGCGCGGCCTCAGCCCTGGCCGCCCTGGCCGCCGCCGGAGCCGCTTCCGCCGCCGGCGCGGCCCTCGTCCTCGCCCTCGGGCGGGCCGCCCTCCCCGGCGATGCTCTGGCGCATGCGCGTGTCGGCGTCGATGTTCTTGAGGCGATAGTAGTCCATGACCCCGAAGTTGCCGCTGCGCAAGGCTTCGGCGATGGCCTTCGGGATCTCCGCCTCGGCCAGGACCACGGCGGCGCGGTTCTCCATGACCCGGGCGCGCATCTCCTGCTCGGCCGCCACCGCCATGGCGCGGCGCTGCTCGGCGCGGGCCTGGGCAACACGCTTGTCCGCCTCGGCCTGGTCGGCCTGCAGGCGGGCGCCGATATTGGTTCCGACATCCACATCGGCGATATCGATGGAGACGATCTCGAAGGCCGTGCCCGCATCCAGGCCCTTGGAGAGCACGGTGCGGCTGATGAGATCCGGGTTCTCCAGCACGTCCTTGTGGGATTCCGCCGAACCGATGGTGGTGACGATGCCCTCGCCGACCCGGGCGATGATCGTCTCCTCCGTGGCGCCGCCCACCAGGCGTGCGATGTTGGTCCGCACCGTGATCCGCGCCTTGGCCAGCACCTGG
>JALUUN010000508.1 GCA_027021325.1 Planctomycetota bacterium | reverse complement strand
GAGTCTGGTGCCGCTACTGCGCGAAGGGCGGCCGCTCGCGCGCGACCTCTTCTGGCACTTCCCGGCCTACCTTGAGGCGAGCCAGCCCGAGGTGCAGGGGACCTGGCGGGCGACCCCGTGCTCGGTGATCCGCTCGGGGCATTGGAAGCTTCTGGAGTTCTTCGAGGACGGGCGGCTCGAGCTCTACGACCTGGAGGCGGATCCCGGCGAGACCCGGGACCGTTCTTCCGAAGAGCCCGAGCGCACCCGGGAGCTCCATGCCCGTCTCCGGGCCTGGCGCGAGGCGGTCCGCGCCCCCGTTCCCACGGAGCCCAACCCCTTCTGGCGCCCCTGAGGATCCTTCGGTCCGGTTCGCAGTCGCCACCGTCCTTCTCGCGAGGGCGAGCCGGACGGCGTCCGCGGTGCCCGGGACCTCGGACCCGTTCCTATTGACGGGTTTCCGCTCCCCGGGTACGCCCCAGGCATGGACTATCCCCGGCCGCGGCCTCTTCTCACTCTGGCCGCCCTCCTCCCGGCGGCCGCCCTCGGCGCCCAGCAGGTCGTGTTGGAGGAGAACTTCTCCCAGGGCGTCCCGCCTCCGGGCTGGACTTCGGTGTCCCTGGGTGCGACGGGAGCCTGGACCGGCGACCCCCAGGATCCCGGCCAGGCCTTCCACGACGACTACTGCGCTCCATCTCCGATTCCTGGCTGATCACGCCGGCCCTCGACCTGACGGGCCTGACGGAAGTCTATTTGCATGCCGAGCAGAACGTCGCCTTCTCCAGCTACCGCCATTGCCACGCCGTCGAGGTCTCTTCGGACGGAGGCCAGAACTGGACCCGGGTGTGGCAGGACTACTCCAACGACTGGGACTCCCATATCCGCGCCGACCTGAGCGACTACGCCGGGCTGCCTTCGGTCTATGTGGCCTTCCACTACGTAGGGCGCTATTCCTCCAAGTGGCGCATCGACAACGTGGTGATCGACGACCAGTTCATGCACGTGCTCGACAAGGCCATCCGCCCCGAGACCGGCGTGACCTACTACCTCCTCGAACCGAGCAGCTGGCTGGAGGCGCAGCAGGCCGCCGAAGACCTGGGCGGCCATCTCGCGATTCCCGACAACGTGGAGGAGAACGATTGGATCTACGAGCGGTTCCGGCCCGAATGGCCCGCCCGCTGGGACCTCTGGATCGGTCTGACCGACGCCCGTACCGAGGACACCTTCGAGTGGGTGGACGGTGTGGACCGCACCTGGGATGGCAAGTGGGCCCAGGGGGAGCCGGACAACAAGACAGGCGGAGGCGCCTACCCTCCCGGTGAGGACTACGTCGTCATCCGCGGGCAGACGGCCATGCAGTTCAACCATTGGGAAGACGTTCCCAACGACCCCTGGGCGGTGAGCTCCGCCTACGAGTACCGGACCTTCTACGGGGTCGTGGAGATGGACGATCCCTACATCGCCCGTCTCGAGGCGAGTCCCTTCTACGCCGGCAGCTACGCGACCATCACCCTCAGCGATTTCCAGCCGGGCGACCACGCTCTCCTCGCCTGGAGCCTGACCGGCGGCGGCCCGACGCCGAGTTTCCTGGGACCCATCTTCTTGACACGTCCGATCGAAACCTGGGTCACGCCCC
>JALUUN010000507.1 GCA_027021325.1 Planctomycetota bacterium | reverse complement strand
CGAGACTGGGAACTGGCATCTGGCGGTGGTTGCCGCTCTGCCCACGACCTACGCCGCCGGCAGCAACAGCCAGGTCTCGGACTTCAGCTTCGACCGCTACCGCCAGGCCATCTACCAGGTGGTCCTGGCCTGGGAGACGGACTTCTGAAGGAGAGCCGGGGCCGCACCCGGGAAGGGCGCGGCCCCGCAGGGTGTTCCGTTCCTGCCTGGCTCAGGGGGAGTAGGACTCGGCGCTGTCCACGGAGACGCCCAGGGAGCCTTCGCCGCCGGTCGCCAGGACCGTTCCATCCTCCATCATTTCCACGACGCCGCCGGCGCGGGGCTCGGTCAGGGGGACGCCGTCGCTCCAGGTGTTCGCCACCGGATCGAACCAGAAGGTGTTGGCCACCGGGATCGGGTCGTCGAGGGTTCCGGCGGCTCCGCCCACGAAGAAGGCGCGGCCGTCCGGCAGGGTCACGGCGCCGCTGAAGCCCACCTTGACGGAAAGGTTGCCCCGGTCGGTGGTGGAGTTGGTCATGGGATCCCAGGTCTCCGTGTCCCAGATCGGCCCGATGTTGAAGATGTCGCCGCCGGCGCCGCCGGCGATGAGGACCCGTCCGTCCTGGAGCAGGGTGGCGGCGGCCAGAGCCCGCTTGTCGCGCAGGGTGAAGGTATTGCCGAAGCTCAGGGTGGAGGGGTCGAAGAGGTAGCCCTTGTCCGAGAAGTCCGGGAAGGGGATGCCGAAGATCACAACCTGGGTGATCCCGCCGCCGCACAGCGTCCGGCCGTCGGCGAGCTGTACCGAGAAGGCGCCGGCGGTCGGTTCCGGTAGCTGCGGGCCGCTGCTCCAGGTGTCGGTGGCGGGGTCGTAGATCTCGCTGCTCTGGAGCGAGGTTCCCAGCAGGTCGAAGACGTCGGTCAACTGGTTGGCGCCGTTGCCTTCGGTACCGCCGGCGACGAGGACCCGGCCATCGGGAAGTTTGATGGCGATGTGGCCGGCGCGGTGGCGGCTCATCAGCGGCGTGGGGGTCCAGGTGTCCGTGGCCGGATCGTAGATCTCGGCGGTGTCCAGGACATCGGTGACATGATCGGCGCCGACCATGCCTCCGTAGGTGACGCCTCCGACGACCAGGACCCGGCCGTCGTCGAGCAGGGTGGCGGTGTGGAAGGCGCGGCCGATGCTCATGTCCGCCACCCGCGTGTGCGTCTCGTCGCGCGTGTCGTAGTACCAGGCGGCCGCGGTGGCGAGGTAGGGAGTGTCCGGAGCCGTCACCACGGCCGGTCCGCCTCCGCAGGCGAAGTACTCGACGACACCGCCCTGCTCGCCACGCCGGGTCACGGTCCAGGCCACCAGGGCACTGGGCTCGGGCTGGGGGTCGGAAAGCCCCTGCCAGCGGTCGGCTTCGTTCAGGCTCATCACCCGCAGGTTGGTGAAGTCCTGGTACTGGTCCGGGCCTCCTCCGGGGACGACCTGGGTGAAGCCCTGCCAGCAGACGCGGGCGTCGAGGAGGGAAGACGGTGCCTGCAGGGGCAGGGTCAGGGAGTACCGCCCCTGGGCGTCGGCGAAACCCTGGAACCAGGTACCGCCGGCGGCGAGGTCGATATCCACGGTCAGGAAGTCGTCCGGATCGCCGGTCTGGTTGACCAGGTAGTTGCTGCCGGAACAGGTCAGGGAAGGGATGAGGATCGCCGCCGAACCCGGGGTCAGTCCGCTCATGACCGCCGTGAAGGAGTCGCCGATGACGTCCCCGTAGGTCATGAGCTCGGCGGTGGCGTTGGACTGGGCTCGGAGGGGGGCGGATCCGAGGAGGGCGGCCAGCAGGAGGCCGGTGGGAAGGAGGCGCGTGATCGTCATGGGGGAGTGGTGTGATGGAATCCAGGGGCGACTCAAGCCTAGCAACATTCCCGGCGGCAGTGCCAAGGGCGGCGGCCCTAGAATCCCTCCATCCATGAACGAGCGCCGCCGGACCCGTTGGATCCGTGAGACCCTGGAATCCTTCCGGGCGCATCACGGGGAGCGCAAGGGAGAGTTCCGGACCGCCTCCGGCCTGCCTCTGGAGCCCTGCTACTTCCCCGAGGACCGGCCGCCCCTGCCTGACGGTCCCGGCGAGCTCCCCTTCACCCGGGGCATCTACCCGACCCTCTACCGAGGGCGCTTCTGGACCATGCGTCAGTATGCGGGTTTCAGCTCCGCCCGCGAGACCAATGCCCGCTTCCGATTCCTCCTGGAGCAGGGCCAGACCGGCCTCAGTGTCGCCTTCGACCTGCCGACCCAGATCGGCTACGACAGTGACCATCCCTTGGCTGTCGCGGAGGCCGGCAAGGTCGGGGTGGCCATCAACTCCCTGGCCGACTTCGAGGTCCTGTTCGACGGGATCCCCCTGGATCGGGTGTCCACGAGCATGACCATCAATGCGACGGCTCTGGTTCTGTTCTGCATGTATGTGGCCCTGGCGCGCCGCCAGGGCGTGCCGCCGGAGCGCATTCGGGGAACCGTCCAGAACGACATCCTCAAGGAGTTCATTGCCCGCGGGAACTACCGCTTCGACGTCGCCGGCAGCATGCGCCTGACCGTGGATCTGTTCCGCTTCCAGGCCGAGGCCGCGCCCAACTACAACCCGATCAGCGTCAGCGGCTACCACATGCGGGAAGCGGGCTGCAGTGCAGTCCAGGAGATCGCCTACACTCTGGGGAACGGCCTGACCTACCTCGAGGCGGCGCGGTCGGCCGGCCTCGAGCCCCTGGCGGTGGCGCGCCGCCTGAGTTTCTTCTTCAACGCCCAGAACGAGCTCTTTGAGGAGGTCGCGAAGTTCCGGGCCGCGCGGCGGTTGTGGGCTCGGCTCCTGGAGGAGCGTCTCGGTATCCGCGACCCGCGGGCGCGCATGCTGCGCTTCCACACCCAGACCGGCGGCAGCACCCTGACGGCAGACCAGCCGGAGGTGAACACCGTGCGCGTCACCCTCCAGGCCCTGGCGGCGGTGCTCGGAGGCACCCAGAGCCTGCACACCAACGCCTACGACGAGGCGCTGGGACTCCCGACCGAGACCGCGGCCCGCCTGGCCCTGCGCACCCAGCAGGTCCTGGCCTGGGAGTCGGGAGTTGCCGACGTCGTGGACCCCCTCGGCGGCGCCCCCCTGATCGAAGACCTGACCGACGAGCTGGAGGCGCGGGCGCGGGCCGAGCTCGAGCGCCTGGAGGCGGCCCACGGCGGCATGCTCCAGGCGGTGGAGGCGGGTTATGTGCAGCGCGAGATCCACGCCCAGGCCCTGCGCTTCCAGCGGGAGGTCGAGGAAGGCGAGCGGGTGATCGTCGGTGTCAACCGCTTCCAGGTGCCGGCCGAGAATCCGCCTGAGGTCTTCCGGCCCGACCCGGCGAGCCGTGAAGAGGTCCTGGCTGCCCTGGAGCGGGTGCGGGCCGATCGTGACGCCGGGCGCGTTCGGGCGGCCCTGGAGGAGGTGGAGGCGGCGGCGCGCCGACCCGGGCAGGCTCTCGGCCCGCCGGTCCTGGCGGCCGTCGAGGCCTACGCGACCGTCGGCGAGATCTGTGAGCGTCTGGGCCGGGTGTTCCCGCCGTACCGGGCGCCGGCGGTCTTCTGAGGAGGGGCGGGCGCGTCCGGGCGGGGCTATCATTCCGCGTCATGGCTGCGCCCCGAGGCATCGACCACATCGCCCTGGCCGTCCCCGATCTGGATGCCGCCACGGCCTTCTGGCGGGACATCGTCGGTCTCCGTGAGGGCGCGCGGGAGGTTCTGGAGGACCAGGGAGTCGAGGTGCAGATGCTCTACGCCGGGGAGACCCGCGTCGAACTGCTGCGACCCCTCGGACCGGACACCCCTGTCGGCCGCTTCCTGGAGAAGCGGGGCCCCGGGCTCCACCATCTCGCCCTGGCCGTCGAGGACTGCGCCGGGGCGCTCCGGGAGCTGACCGCCGCCGGCGCAGCAGCCCTCCAGGAGGAGCCCGTCCCGGGGGCCCACGGCACGCGGATCGCCTTCCTGCATCCACGCTCGACCGGGGGCGTCCTCCTGGAGCTGGTCGAGGGGAGCGGGGAGCCGGCATGAGCCGCGAGGAGATCGAGCGCCTGCAGCGCCTGCGGGAGGCCGCACGGGCCGGCGGCGGCCCGGAGCGCATCGCCGCTCAGCATGCCCGCGGCAAGCTCACGGCCCGGGAGCGGGTCGAGCTCCTCCTGGATGACGGATCCTTCGAGGAGATGGACGCCTTCGTCACCCACCGCTGCGGCAACTTCGGCATGGCGGAGCAGCGGATCCCGGGGGACGGATGCGTGACCGGAACCGGGACCGTGGACGGGCGCCGGGTCGCCGTCTATTCCCAGGACTTCACCGTCTTCGGCGGCAGCCTCAGCGAGGCCAACGCCTCCAAGATCTGCAAGGTCATGGACCTGGCCATGAAGATCGGGATTCCGGTCGTCGGCCTGAACGACTCCGGCGGCGCCCGGATCCAGGAGGGCGTCGTCTCCCTCGGCGGCTACTCCGATCTCTTCCTGCGCAACACCCTGGCGAGCGGCGTCGTCCCCCAGATCTCGGCGATCCTCGGCCCGTGCGCGGGCGGTGCCGTCTATTCCCCGGCCTTGACGGACTTCGTGTTCATGGTCGAGGGGACGAGCACCATGCACATCACCGGGCCGGACGTAGTCCAGGCCGTGACCCATCAGAAGGTCAGCAGCGAGGAACTGGGCGGCGCTCGCGTCCACGCCGAGCGCAGCGGCGTCTGCCATTTCGACTGTGCCAGCGAGCCGGAGTGCCTCCTGCAGATCCGGGAGCTTTTGGGCTATCTTCCCTTGAACAATGCCGAAGAGCCCCCGCGCGTGGACTCGGGGGATCCCGCCGACCGCGACTGTCCGGAGCTCGACGAGCTGGTACCGGAAGCACCGGACCAGCCCTACGACATGCACCGGGTTCTGCAGGCGATCCTCGACGAGGGCCGTTTCCTGGAGGTGCACGAGCGCTTTGCCCGCAACCTCCTGGTCGGCTTCGGGCGCATCGAGGGGCGGGTGGTGGGGATCCTCGCCAACCAGCCCGCGGTCCTGGCCGGGGTCCTCGACATCGACGCCAGTGTCAAGGGGGCGCGCTTCGTTCGTTTCTGCGACGCCTTCAACATCCCGGTTCTGACCTTCGAGGACGTGCCCGGCTTCCTGCCGGGCGTCGAGCAGGAACACGGCGGCATCATCCGTCACGGGGCCAAGCTGCTCTACGCCTATTGCGAGGCGACGGTGCCGAAGCTGACGGTCATCACCCGCAAGGCCTACGGCGGTGCCTATTGCGTCCTGAGCAGCAAGCACATCCGCGGCGACTACAACGTCGCCTGGCCGGGGGCCGAGATCGCCGTGATGGGCGCCGACGGGGCGGTGCGCATCATCTTCCGCAAGGAGATCGAGTCCGCCGCGGACCCCGCTGCCCGCGAGCGGGAGCTCCGGGAGGAGTACCGGGAGCGCTTCGCGAATCCCTACACCGCGGCGGAGCGGGGCTATGTGGACGACGTGATCCTGCCGCGGGAGACCCGGCGGCGTCTGGCCCGGGCCCTGCGCCTGCTCGAGACCAAGCGCGACCGGAACCCGGCGAAGAAGCACGGCTGCATTCCCCTTTGATGGCCGGACCTCCCTTCCAGACCGTCCTCGTGGCCAACCGCGGCGAGATCGCCGTGCGGATCCTGCGGACCTGCCGCGACCTGGGCATCGAGACGGTGGCGGTGTTCTCCGAGGCCGACCGGAACGCCCTGCACGTGCGGCTCGCCGACCGTGCCGAGCCCCTGGGGCCGGCGCCCGCTGCGGAGTCCTACCTGCGAGCCGAGGTCCTCCTCGAGGCCGCCCGGCGCAGCGGCGCGCAGGCGGTCCACCCCGGCTTCGGTTTCCTGTCGGAGAACGCGGCCTTCGCGCGCGCTGTGGAGGAGGCCGGCCTGCGCTTCATCGGGCCGCCGGCGCAGGCCATGTCCCTGATGGGGGACAAGCTCGCCGCGCGCCGGGCCATGCGCGAGGCCGGGGTCCCGGTGATCCCGGGGACCCTCGAGCCTCTGGACTCGGCGGAGGAGGCCGTGGAGGCCGCCGCCGGGATCGGCTTCCCGGTGATGCTCAAGGCCGCGGCCGGCGGCGGCGGAAAGGGCATCCGCGTCGTGCGCCGCCCCGAGGAGCTGGAGGCCGCCTTCCGCACGGCCAGCCAGGAGGCCGCGAACGCCTTCGGCGACGGCCGCATGTACCTGGAGCGATTCCTGGACCACCCGCGCCACATCGAGGTCCAGATCCTCGGCGACCGAGGCGGGCGGGTACGGGCCCTCGGGGAACGGGAATGCTCGGTGCAGCGCCGGCATCAGAAGCTGGTCGAGGAATGCCCGGCGCCGGGGCTCCGGCCGGAGGAGCGCCGGGCCCTGGCCGAGGCCGCCGAAGCCGCGGGCCGGGCGGTGGGCTATTCCTCGGCGGGCACGGTCGAGTTCCTCTACCAGGACGGGGACTTCTGGTTTCTGGAGATGAACACCCGCTTGCAGGTCGAACACGGTGTCACCGAGATGGTCTTCGGCCTGGATCTCGTCGAGTGGATGATCCGGATCGCCGCCGGGGAGAGCCTGGAAGGTCTGGATCCGGTTCCCCGGGGCCATGCCCTGGAAGTCCGTCTGAACGCCGAGGATCCCGCCAACGGCTTCCTGCCCGCCACCGGTCGCATCGAGGGGCTGCGGCTCCCCGCCGGCCCGGGCGTGCGCGTGGACGGCGCCCTGGAGGCGGGGCTCGAGATCGGGCCCTGGTACGACTCCATGCTGGGCAAGATCCTCGCCTGGGGCGAGGACCGCGAGCAGGCGAGGCGCCGTCTGGCGCGGGCCCTGGAGGAACTGAAGGTGACCGGGCTGCCGACCACCGGGCCCTTCGCCCGGGCGGTCCTGGAGCACCCGGACTTCGCCGCCGGACGCGTGGATACCGGCTGGCTGGAGCGGCAGGTGGAGGAGGGCGGCCTGCCCGGTCCGGCACCGGCGGAACTCCTCGAAGCGGCCGCCCTGGCCGCCGCCGTCTACCGGCACCGGCGCGGCCGCCGCCGCGCTGCAGACCCCGCCGCTCCGGGGGGCGGAGCGCTGCCGGCCGGGAGTCCCTGGGTGCTGGCGGCGCGTCCCTCCCCCTGGAATCCCCTGGGAGGCCCGTCTTGAAGTACCGCATCCAGTCCCCCGGGGGCGAGGCCCTGGAGATCGAGATCCGGGACCGGCCCGATGGCCGTCTCGAGCTGCTCCGCGGCGGGGAGGCCCTGCCGGTGGAGGTCTCGGGGCCGGAGCCCTCGGGGGCCCTGCATCTCCTCGCCGGCGACCGGTCCCTGGAGGCCTGGGTGGAGGAGGGCCCGGGCGGGAAGCAGGTCCGCGTCCATCTGGCCGGACGCTCCTTCACCTTCGAGGTCCTGGACGAGCGCGAGCTCCTGGCGCTGGAGGTCGAGAGCCACCGTCCAGCGCGCCCCGAGACGGTTCAGGCGCGCATGCCCGGGGTCGTCGTGGACGTCCGGGTAGCCCCCGGTCAGGCCGTCGCCGCGGGGGACGCGGTGCTGGTGCTCGAGGCCATGAAGATGCAGAACGAGGTCACCTGCGAGCAGGGCGGTGTGGTGGCCGAGGTCCTGGTGGAGCGCGGGGCGGCGGTGGAGGCCGGCCAGGACCTGATCCGCCTGCAGCCGGCGCCCGAGGACTAGCAG
>JALUUN010000506.1 GCA_027021325.1 Planctomycetota bacterium | reverse complement strand
GCGGCTGCGCGAGGAGCTCATTCCGGTCCTCGTGGACGAGGGTGGGGGTGCGAGGATAGACCCGGAGGCGTTCGGGACATGGCTCGCGGGTGGCGGCGTGGGTGACGACGGCGACGACGGCGAGGCCTGCCCGCCGCCGCCCCGGGAGGAGCGCGAGGCGATGCTCACGCGGATCTACGAGGAGGCCGACGCCCGCGCGGGCAGCGTCGCGGGACGGGGCCTGTTCCCGGAGAACGTGGAGCTGCTCTCGGCGGCCTGGGTGTGCGGGAAGGCGGTTGGCTCGGGGGCAGCAGGGCCATGGGGTGCGGCGGCACGCCGGAGACCAGAGGCGGCTGGTGGCCGCGGAAGGCCGGCATGAGGGCGATTTAGGAGGACCGGAATGAGCGGTGCTGCTCTGCGGCAAGAAGTGCGTGAAGAGACCTGGCGGCCCACATGGGTGGATCTGTGGAAGGACCTCGACGAGGCCGAGCGCGGGCGGGCCGCAGTGACCTTCGCGAAGGCGCTCCAGACACGTCCGGAGGATGTCGAGGAGCAGGAGGTGTGGGCCGCCTTCCGAAAGGGTTTCCTGGCGGCGCTGGCGCGGCAGGTCCGTTTCAGGCGGCAGACCATCGAGCGGATGCCGCACGAGAAGCTTGGAGCGCACATCCGGCGTGTGGCGGTCCCGCTCCTGCTGCCGCAGGACTGGCAAACGTTGTTCCAGTTCTATTTCACCCAATGCAAGGGTGAGCTCGTCGCGCGATTCTTCAAGCTGTGCGGCCTGCGAAGCGAGCCGGCGTTGGCCGCCGGAGAGGAGGAGCCGCCAGAGGACGTCGAGCCCGTCGCCGGGCGCCTGATCGAGGAGTTCGGTGAGGACGACGTCCGCCGGTACTTCTCGTTCTTGGTGCTGAAGGACGCGGAGACCTGGGCCTTCGTGGAGCCGGTCTTGCGGAACCTCTGGGCCCGTGCCAAGGCGGGGGAGGGTCCGGACCGGACGCAGGCGCGCGCCACGCCAGAGACCGACCGGGAAGGCGACGTGGAGGGCGGCGAGCCCGCTGTCGGTGCCGAGGCCTGCGAGGAGTTCACGCAGGTGGACCGGGTCGCGATCGACCAGATCATGGCGACCCTGGCAGGCGAGGACCGGGCGCTCGGCGAGGACGAGCTCGTGGACTTCATCGAAGGCCTGCTGGCGCTGGATGCCTCCCGCGGACGGTCGTACTTCCATCTCGGGTTGCTCGATTCCCTCATGCCGGGGCGCGCTCCCGACTGGGAGCGTCCGGAGCTCAACGACAGGCGGCGGGCCTGGTATCTGGCGGGGCTCCTCGCGGGCGGCGTCCGAAGGCGGGACGCGGAGGCCGTGCGGTGCCTGCTGGACGAGCGCCGGGCCGACTTCGACCGTGCCGTGTCGGAGCCCGGGACGGCCGGCACGGCGATGGCGCGGACGGCGACGCTGTATCTCGCGGAGATCGGATGCCTCGGGGAGGCCGTCGCGCTCGTGCGCTCCCAGCCCGAGGCGTATGGGGCGTCCCTGTGCATCCGCCTGCTGGAGCTCGCCTCCGAGTGGCTGAGGGAAGGCGACACCTCACGGGCGAAGCCCCTGCTCACGGCCCTGTGGGAGAGCCGCGACGCGCTGGACATCCGCGACGACGCCGTGC
>JALUUN010000505.1 GCA_027021325.1 Planctomycetota bacterium | reverse complement strand
CAGGAGGGCGGCGCCCAGGGGGGAGCGGCAGATGTTTCCCGTGCAGACGACGAGCACGCGCAGGCCGGGCCGGAGTTCGGAGGGATCGGCCTCGCCGCGAAGGAGCCGGGGGAGGGGAGCGAAGCGAAGCACCCGGCTGGGCCGGCCGGCGGCGTCCGGATCCTCGAGGGCGGGGGGGGCGGCGACCTCGGGATGCCCGCGGCGCCAGGCCGCGAGGGCCTCGGGGCCGACCGCGGGCTCCTCGCCGTGCCGGTTCACCGAGCTCAGGAGAAGCGGCGCTGGAAAGCGCGGAGCCAGCCGGCGCCAGAGGGGGTGATCGGGCCAGCGCAGGCCGACGGCCGGCCAGCGCCAGGCCCAGGCCTCCGGCAGGGCGCACCACGGCCGGGGCAGGACCAGGGTCCAGGGGCCCGGAAGCCGCCCCCGGGTCCAGGCCGGAAGACCGGCCGGAGGGCGGGGCAGGAGGCTCTCCAGGTCCTCCCGGTGCCGCAGGTGCAGGGTGAAGGGCCGCGTCACCGGCGCACCCTTGAGGGCGGCCAGGGCGGCGGCGGCGCCCGGGCGGTCGGCGCGCAGCCCCACGCCCGGCACGGTCTCCGTCGGCATCAGGACCAGACGGCCCGCCTCGACGGCCAGAAGGAAGTCCTTCTCGGCCTCGGTGAGCTCCGGCTCCGGAGGCGGGGCGCTCGGCGGCGGGGCGATCGCGGATGCTCGGCCGGGGTCCCGGGGGCCGGCTATTCTAGGCGGCCTTCACGGCGCCGGCCGTTTCCCGTCCAGCCATGGATCCTTCCGCCTCCCCCGATTCTCCCGGCGGTGGCCGCCCCGGCGGCGAGGCGGCGCCGGGCGCCCTGGATCCCGAGACCCTGTCGCGCCTCGCCGGCGGCCTGGCCCACGAACTCAAGAACCCCCTGAGCACCCTGGGCCTGCACCTGTCCCTGCTCCGGGAGGCCTGGGAGGGCGAGGAGGACCCGCGGGCCCGACGGACCGTGAAGAGTCTGGACGTCCTGCGTCAGGAGGTGGCACGCCTGAACGAGATCCTGGAGGACTTCCTGCGTTTCGCCCGCACCGACCGGATCGAGCCGGAGATCGTTTCCCTGAACGGAATCCTGGAGGGAGTCCTGGAGTTCCTGGAGCCTGAGGCACGGGCCCGGGGGGTGGTCCTCGAGCGTTTCCTGGACCATGAGCTCCCGTCCCTGCGCCTGGATCCCTCGCGCATCCGCCAGGTCTTCCTGAACCTCGTCGTGAACGCCCGCCAGGCCCTGGAGGGCCAGGGCGGGGGCCGGATCACGGTCATCAGCCGCCGCGAGGGCGACGAAGCCGTGGTCGAGGTGCTGGACGACGGCCCCGGCATGGACCCCGCGACCCTGGAGCGGGCCTTCGAGGTCTATTTCTCGACGAAGGCCGGAGGGACCGGCCTCGGCCTGCCGACGGTGCGCCGCCTGGTGGAGGCCCACGGCGGGAGCCTGGATCTCCAGAGCAGCCCCGGGCACGGCACCCGGGCGGTCGTGCGCCTGCCGATCCCGGAGCCGGAGGAGGGCGGGGTTTGAGCCTCGCCGGCCGCCGGGAGAGAATGCCCCGTCCATGTCCCTTCCCGCCCGGGTCCTGATCGTCGAGGACGACGCTGCCCACGCCGAGGCCCTGCGCGAGGCCCTGGAGGGCGAGGGACTCGAGGTGGAGGTGGCCCACGACGCCGACAGCGGCCTGGACCGGCTGCGGGCGCGCCCCTTCCAGGTGGTCCTGACCGATCTGCGCCTGGGGCCGCGGGATGGCCTGGAGCTTCTGCGCGAGGCGCGGCGCCTGGACCCGGAGCTCTCGGTCTTCCTGATCACCGGCCACGGCAGCCTGGAGACCGCGGTGCAGGCCATGCGCGAGGGCGCAGCGGATTACCTGGCCAAGCCCGTGAACCTCGTGGAACTGCGCACCCGCGTCGCCCGCGAGCTCGAGAAGCGGCGTCTGGCCGAGGACAACCGGGAGCTGCGTGCAGCCCTCGACGACCGCTTCGGTCTGGAGGGGCTGATCGGCAACTCCCCGGCCATGCTGGTGATCCTGAACACGATCCGGCAGGTCGGGCCGACCGACGCCACGGTCCTCCTGCTCGGCGAGTCCGGGACCGGCAAGGAGATGGTGGCCCGGGCCATCCACCGGCTTTCGCCCCGGTCCAGCCGGCGCTTCGTCGCCATCAACTGCGCGGCCCTGACCGAGACCCTCATCGAGAGCGAACTCTTCGGGCACGTGAAGGGCGCCTTCACCGGCGCCCAGGGGGCGAAGCAGGGCAAGTTCGAGTACGCCCAGGGGGGGACGCTGTTCCTGGACGAGATCGGCGACATGCCCCAGCCCACCCAGGCCAAGCTCCTGCGGGTCCTGGAGGAACGGACGGTCACCCCGGTGGGTTCGAACGAGGAGCGGCCCGTGGACGTGCGCATCATCGCCGCCACCAACCGCGACCTCCTGCAGCGGGTCCGGGAGGGGAGCTTCCGTGAGGACCTCTACTACCGCCTGGCGGTGGTCACCCTGGACCTGCCGCCGCTCCGGGAGCGGATGGAGGATCTTCCGCTCCTGGCCAAACACTTCGTCGAGGAGTGCGGCCGCCGTCACCGCAAGGAGGTGCGTGGCCTGAGCGAGGAGGTCCTGAGCCTGTTCCGCGCCTACCCCTGGCCCGGCAACGTCCGCGAACTGCGGAACGCCATCGAGAGCATGGTGGTCCTGGACCGGGACGGCGAACTCGGGGCCGACGACCTGCCGCCGCAGTTGCGCGGACTCCTGCCGCGGTCCCGGGAGGAGGGGGCGGGCCCGGCGGCGGAGGCCCCGGCGGTGGACCCGGTCCGGGCCCTGGTCGGCAAGACCCTGGCCGAGGTCGAGAAGGAACTGATTCTGGCGACCCTGGAGAAGGTCGGGGGCAACCGTCAGAAGGCCGCGCGGATGCTGAAGATCGGCGAACGCACCCTGTACCGGAAGCTGAAGGAGTACGACCGGCAGGCGCGGGAGGCGCGGGCCGGGGAGGGCTGATCGGCCGCGCCGGGCTCTGCCGATCTGGCAGCTTCGGGGTGGCACGGGCTTTGCCTCGGGTGGAGGCGCGGTTGCCCGCAGCAGTGTGGAGGAGACGACGCCATGAGCAAGATCATCGGAATCGACCTGGGGACCACGAACTCGGTGGTCGCCGTCCTGGAGGGAGGCCAGCCCAAGGTCATCCCCAACAAGGAGGGAGGGCGGACCACCCCCTCGGTGGTGGCCTTCCTGGACAACGGCCAGCGTCTGGTCGGCGGCCCGGCCAAGCGCCAGGCCATCACCAACTCCGAGCGCACGATCTTCTCGATCAAGCGCTTCATGGGGCGGCGTCATGAAGAGGTGGCCGAGGAGGAGAAGATGGTTCCCTACCGGATCGTGGGGGGGCCGAAGGATCCGGTGCGGGTCAGGATCGGGGACAAGGAGTACACCCCGCCCGAGATCTCCAGCTACATCCTCACCTACCTCAAGGAGTGCGCCGAGGACTACCTCGGGGAGAAGGTGACCCGGGCGGTGATCACGGTTCCCGCCTACTTCAACGACAGCCAGCGCCAGGCCACCAAGGACGCCGGCCGGATCGCCGGCCTCGAGGTCGAGCGCATCATCAACGAGCCGACCGCCGCGGCCCTGGCCTACGGCCTGGACAAGAAGAAGAGCGGCAAGGTGGCGGTCTTCGATCTGGGCGGTGGCACCTTCGACATCTCCATCCTCGAGATCGGGGACGGAGTCTTCGAAGTGCTGAGCACCAACGGCGATACCCACCTCGGCGGCGACGACTTCGACGAGGCGCTGATCCACTGGGTGGCCGACGAGTTCCAGCGCGAGAACGGCATCGACCTGCGCAAGGACCAGATGGCCCTGCAGCGCCTGAAGGAGGCCTGCGAGAAGGCCAAGTGCGAGCTCAGCTCGAGCAACGAGACCCAGATCAACCTGCCCTTCATCACCGCCGACCAGAACGGGCCCAAGCACCTCATGGTGACCCTCAGCCGCTCCAAGTTCGAGTCGCTGGCGGAGCCGCTCTTCGAGCGCCTGAGGGAGCCGTGCCGCAAGGCCCTCGCCGACGCCGGTCTCCAGGCCGCCGACATCGAGGAAGTCATCCTGGTGGGTGGTTCGACCCGCATCCCGAAGGTCCAGGAGATCGTCAAGGAGATCTTCGGCCGCGAGCCGAACCGCAGCATGAACCCGGACGAGGTCGTGGCCATGGGCGCCGCCATCCAGGCCGGGGTGCTGGCTGGCGAGGTGGACGATCTGGTGCTCCTGGACGTCACCCCCCTGTCCCTGGGCATCGAGACCAAAGGCGGGGTGATGACCGTTCTGATCCCGCGGAACACGACCATCCCGACCTCGAAGAAGGAGGTCTTCACCACCGCCTCGGACAACCAGACCCTGGTCGAGGTCCATGTCCTCCAGGGCGAACGGCCCATGGCCGAGGACAACCGGACCCTGGCCCGCTTCAAGCTGGACGGCATCCCGCCGGCGCCCATGGGGGTGCCCCAGATCGAGGTCGAGTTCGACATCGACGCCAACGGTATCCTCAACGTGCGCGCCACGGACAAGGCCACCGGCAAGGAGCAGAAGGTCCGCGTGGAGCAGTCCAGCGGCCTCACCGAGGAGGACATCCAGCGCATGCAGGAGGAGGCCGAGCGCTTCAAGGAGGCCGACCAGAAGGCCCGTGCGGCCGCTGAGAAGCGCAACCAGGCGGACACCCTGGTCCACCAGGCCCGCAAGCTGGTCCGGGAGAACGAGGACAAGCTGGAGGCCGCCGACCAGGAGGCCGTGAACTCGCAGGCCGACAAGCTCGAGGAGGCCTTGAAGGGCGAGGATCTGTCCGCGGTGGAGCGCGAGAGCGAAGCCCTGCAGCAGATCCTGACCCGGGTCGGCGAAAAGCTCTACCAGGCCACCGCCCAGGAGGGCGCCGGCGCCGGGGCCGCCACGGAGAGCGGCTCCGAGGACGGAGACCAGGTGGTGGACGCCGACTACGAGGTGAAGGACTGAGGACGCGGCCGGCCCAGGGGCCGGATCCCGATCCCGGACCGGGGCCAGGGGACGCTACCCTGGCCCCGGTCGCGTTGGCGCCGGCCGCCCCCTGTTCCGCGCCCGCCGCCCCATGATCCGCGCGGATCGCCTGACCAAGCGCTTCGGCCCCATCGCCGCCGTCCAGGACCTCTCCTTCGAGGTCCCGCCGGGGGAGATCCTGGGGTTCCTCGGCCCCAACGGGGCGGGGAAGAGCACGACCCTGCGCATCCTCTCGGGCTACTGGCCGCCGACCTCCGGCCGCGCCAGCATTGACGGCTTCGACCTGGTGCGCGCGAGCCTGGCGGCCCGCCGCCGCCTGGGCTACCTGCCCGAGAACTTCGCCGCCCCGCCCGAGCTTCGCGTCCAAGAGTACCTGCGCTTCCGCGCCGGACTGAAGGGTCTGGGCCGCGGCCGCCGGGCCCGGGTCGAGGAGGTCCTCGAGCAGCTCGGGCTGGGCCCCCGGCGGCGCCAGCCGGTCGGCGCCCTCTCCAAGGGTTTTCGTCAGCGCCTGGGCCTCGCCGACGCCCTCCTGGCGAAGCCGCCGGCCCTGCTCCTGGACGAGCCCTTGTCCGGGCTGGATCCCCTGCAGCGCCTGGAGTTCCGCGCCTTCCTCCGCGAGCAGGCGCGGCAGGGCACCGCCATTCTCTTCAGCAGCCATGTCCTGCCCGAGGTCGAGGACCTGGCCGACCGGGTCCTGGTCCTGCACCGGGGGCGGATGCGGGCCCTGGGGCCCCCCGGGGAACTCGCGACCCGCCTGCCCGGCCTGGAGCGCCTCGCCCTGCGGCCGGGAGCCCGCCCGGCGGAGGCGCGCGCCCTTCTCGCAGCCGACCCGGGCGTCGCGACCCTGGAGGAATCCGAGGGGGAATGGATCCTGCGGCTGCGGCCGGGCACGCGCCCGGAGGAACTCCTGCAGCGCCTCGCCGCCGCCGGCTGCGCCCCCGCCGAGTTCCGGCGCCTGCGGCCGCGCCTGGAAGAGCTCTTCCGCGAGGCCCTGGCCTCCGGGGAGGAGGAGGCATGAGGGCCTTCCTCGCCCTCCTCCGGCGCGAGGTCTTCGGCCTGGCGATCTCGCCCTTCGTCTGGTTCCTCCTCGGCCTCTGGTACCTCCTGAACGCTCTCTTCCTTCTCCAGGACCTGGCGCGGCCGGCGGTGCAGAACGACCTCGACCTCCTGCCCATGATGACCTTCGGCTCCTCGGGCATCCTGGTCTGGCTGCTCCTGCCGGCGACCCCGCCGCTTCTGACCCTGCGCCTCCTGGCCGAGGAACAGCGTCTCGGCACCCTGGAGTCCCTCCTGACCGCGCCCATCGGCGATCTTGCCATCGTCCTGGCCAAGTACCTGGCCGTCTGTCTCTACTTCCTGGTCTTCTGGAGCGGGGTCCTGGGCATGTTCCTCTTGCTCGCCGCCGAGGGAGCCCCCCTGGATCCGGCCCGGGTCCTCGGCGGCTTCACCGGCGCCCTGGGCCTGAGCTTCCTGTTCCTGGCCTCGGGGCTCTGGACCAGTTCCTGGGGCGGGAACCTCCTCTTCGCCGCCGGTGCCGGCGCCGGCCTCAACTACGCTCTCCTGGTCCTGCCGGTCCTGTTCCGCAACGAGGAGGGGCTCCTGGGGGATGCCGCCCGGGCCATGGACCTGCCGCACATGCTCGACTCGAGTTTCGCCTCGGGAATCGTAGACACCTATGCCCTTCTCTATCTGGCCTCCCTCTCGGCCCTCTTCCTGTTCCTGACCTGGATCCGCCTGGTCTCCCGGAGGTGGGTGCCGTGAACTCCCGCCGCCTGCGTCTCGGGGCCCTCAGCCTCGCCACGGCCCTGGCCGGGATCCTGGCCCTGATCCTCTTGCTCCGGGCCTTCTCCTCTCCAGGCCTGCGCCTGCGCGTGGACCTCTCCGGCCGCGGCGCCGGCCTCAGCGAGCGCACCGTCGCCGCTCTGCGCGCCCTGCCCGAGGGCAGCCGCCTGACCGCCTTCCTCTTCCCCGACGAGTTCGTCGAACTCCAGGTCTTCGGCTCGCCGGCCCTGCCGCGGGCCTTCGCCCGCCTGCGCAGCCTCCTCGAGGACGCCCGGATCCGGGCCGGCGGGCGGGTCGAGGTGCTGATCCTGGATCCGGCGAGCGCGCCGATCCGCATCCAGGAGGTCCGCGAGCGGAGCGCCCGGGAGCTGCGCGAGGTCCTGGTCCTGGAGACCGGGGAGCAGCGGCGCAAGCTGCGCCTCGAGGACCTCTTCCTCTTCAGCCAGCCGACGCCACGCGGCGAGCCCGCACGTCTTCTCCAGGACCGTGTGGATCCGGTCCTGGGCAACGCCGCCCTGCGCCTGGCGCGCCGCGACCTGCCCCGGGTCGGCCTCGTCACCGGGCTGCACGACGTTCCCCTGGACTCGGAGAACGGCCTCGCCCCCTTCGCCCGGGAGATCGTCGAGGCCCAGGGCTACGAGCTCCTGCCGGTTGCAGCGCCGGCCGACGCCCCCGGGGACCTGGATCTCCTGGTCTTCCTCGGCCAGCAGCGCCCCTTCACGCCCCAGGACCGCGCCTTCCTGGAGTCCTGGCTGGCGGCGGGGAAGCCCCTGTTCCTGGCCCTGGGTTCCGGGGCTCCGCCCGGGGTGGTCCGCACCTGGAACGAGCTCCTGGCCCCTCGCGGTCTCGGTTTCCTGGAGGTCGAGGGAACCGAGCATCCCTTTC
>JALUUN010000504.1 GCA_027021325.1 Planctomycetota bacterium | reverse complement strand
TGAAGACCCGGCTGCCGGGACCGCCGTCCAGGAGCCGGAAAGCGCTCCGGAACGCCTTCCCGCCGACGGCCCCCTGCGCCTCGAGATCACCTGTCTGGAGGGCTGCGACGAAGGCGCCCTCTTCGTCCTCCCCCTCGCCCCGGAGATCCAGGAGTGGATCGCCGAGGACCTCGGCATCCACGGCGGTGTCCTCTGGGAAGAGGCCGGCGGCCTCGAGACTCCGATCGCCGACGGGCGCGCCCTCTTCCCGGAGACAGAGCAGGATCTCCTCTTCTGGTGGGCCGAGGTGCCCGGCCACCGAGTCGTCTCCGGCTTCCTCGACCGCAAGACGCCACCCCCGGGCGGAGCCGTCGGCGTCGAACTGGAGGAGAGCCAGCCTCTGGTCGTCGAGGTCGTGGACGCCGAGGGCCAGCCCCTGCCCGGCATGCTCGTCTTCGTCATGAACGAGGGCCGCAATCCCAACTTCGTGACCCTCCCCTGGCGGGAGCGCCTGAAGCGCCGCTTCTTCCTGAAGTCCCTGCGCACGGACGGCGAGGGCCGGGCCGTCCTCGACGCCCCTCTCGAAGGCGGCATGGAGGTCCAGTCCGGTTTCGAAGGCGGCTATGCCCCGACCATCGAGCTCTCCGCCCGGGCCGGGACGCCGGTGCGTCTCGTTCTGTTCCAGGCCGCCACCGTCGAGGGACGGGTTACCGACCCCGCCGGCCAGGGCATCCCCGGCGTCCAGCTCGTCTTCCTCGGCGCCTTCGCCCGGGGCAAGAGCGGCGTCGGCGGCGCCGCCACCGACGAGGAGGGCCGCTTCCGCACCGAACGCCTCTCCACCGCCAGCCGCGGTGTCTACGCCGCCGCGATCCTCGAAGGCTGGGAGTTCCTCCTGACCCCGATCCTGGACCCCCGCCCCGGCCAGGGGATCCGCCTCGACCTGGTCCTGCGCCCGGCGGTCGCCCTGCACCTGCGCGTCCAGGATCCCGAGGGCCGTCCGGTCCCCGGCGCCGTCGTGGACCTGCGCCGCGGCGCCTTCGACTGGATGCCGGCGACCTACACGGCGGACGCCGAGGGACGCGCCGTGACCAACGCCCTCTTCGTCCCCGGGGAACCCTATCTCGCCTTCGTGGAGCTGGCGGGCAGCCGGCTCCCGCCGGTGACCGTGACCGCCCCGGCCGAGGCCGACGCCGAGGTCGTCTTGCAAACGCCGGCTCTGGGGCGTTTCCCGCCGGTCCGCGTGCGCCTCGCCGACGGCTCCCTGCAGACCCCAAAGGAGCTTCGTTTCCGGGCCGCAGCCGCCTTCCGCGGCGACGAGGCCCGCTGGAGCGGTACCGAGGCCTCGCCCTGGCTGCCCCGGGTCCAGGGCACCCTCACCGTCCGTCTCGCCAGCGGCGCGGAGCTGCGCACCGAGGCGACGCCCGAGGCCGAACCCCGTGACGCCTTCGTCCTCGACCTGCGTCCCGCCACCCTGCGCTTTCTCCTGCCCGAGGCGCCCGGCGTCTGGCACCTGCGGGCGCGTTCCTCCTCCGGCACGAGCCGGGACCTGGGCGAGGCCCGTCCCGGCCCGGCCGAGGTGGCCCTCGAGCCGGGCCGCTGGCACCTGGAGGCCGAAGGCCCCGGCGGCGAGCGCCTGCGGGCCGGTCCCTTCGAGCTCGGCCCCGAGGGCCTGGACCTCGGGCCTCTGAAGCCCGCCCTTCCCCTGGCCCTGGAGGTCCGGGTCGCCGACGCCCAGGGCCGCGGCTGGCCGGAGTTCCGGCTCTGGCTTCTGCCCGCGGAGGCACCAGGGGAGGCCCGGGAAGCGGTGACCGACCGTTCCGGCCGCGCCCGCTTCGAGGATCTTCTTCCCGGGGTCTGGCACCTGCGTGTGCGCCCCTTCCTCGCAGGCCTCGTCCAGGTGCCGGAGCAGGAGCTCCGCGTGGTCCTGGGTCCCGCGACCCCGGCACCGCCGCTCCAGATCACCGTGGACCCGGCCCGCCTCCTCACGGGCCGCGTGGCCCCCGGAGGCCCGGTCCCGGGCGAGGTCTTCCTCCTCGCGGAGCCGTCCACCGGCTGGCAGGAGGTCGCTGCCGACGGCTCCTTCACCCTGCCCGCCCCCGCAGAGCCGGGCGCGGTCCTCGGCGCTCTCCAGGCTGTTCCCGGGGAACTCCGCCTGGCCCTCCAGGCCGCCCCCCCGGGCGAGGCCCGCGACCTGTTCCTGGACCCGGGCGCCGGCGCCGCCTCCCTGCTGCGCTTCCGCCTTCCCGACGGCCGGCCCGCCGCCGGAGCTCGCGCCGACCTGCTCCTGGGCTCCCGCCCCCTCGGCCGGAGCGTATCCCTGGATGCCGAGGGCCGGCTGGCGGTCCGCAGACCCCCGGGATGGGACCTGCGCCTGCGCGTTCAGGCGACTGGCGGGGGCCGCCTGGTCCTTCCACTCCGGGATGCCGGCGACCGCGAGACCCTGGTCCTCGTACCGCCGCGGCGCCGCGACCTCGTGATCACGGACCTGGAAGGCCGGCCCCTGGCCGGAGCCCTGGTCCTGGCCCCCGAGTCCGGCCTCTCCTGGAGCACCGACGCCCGGGGCCGCGTCGCCTGGGACCCGGCCTTCGCCGGCGGCCCCCTGGAAGCGCATCACCCCGGTTTCCTCCCCGCCATCGCTTCGGATCCAGGGACCACGCCCTCCCTGCGCCTGCGCCGTCTCCTCGCCGAGGTGGTTCTCCGCGTGCGCGGCGCGGCCGGCGCCCGGCGGCTGGAGCTGCGCCCCCTGTTCCCGCCGGCTCCCGGACCGGCGCGCTTCCAGGCCAGCCTCGAGACCGGCGCCGGCCTCCCCGAGGCCCGCTTCCGGGATCTCCCCGAGGGCCCCTACAGCGTCTGGCTGGAGACCGCCTCGGGTCCGGTCTCCCTGGGCCAGGTGGCCCCCGGACCGGACCGCCTCGAAGCGACGCTCGCCGGCCCGGGCTCTTGACCGGCGCGGTCCCGGGGCGGACCCTGCCCTCATGTTCCTCGCCTGTGCCGCGCTCGTGGCCGCCGGGGCGGCTCCGGCCGCCGCCCAGGAGCCCGGCTTCCTGGAGCAGGCCCGGACCCTGGCCGGACGCGAGGCCTGGGCCGAGCTGCGCGATCTGGCCGTGGTCGAGTTCGCTTCCGCCGGGGAGGACAACGCCCGCGCCTGCGACGCCCTCGGGCAGCAGGCCCGGGCCGAAGCGGGGCTCCTGGAGATGGAGGCCTGCGTCGCCACCCTGCAGGCCCTGGCCGAGCGCGGGGTGGACCCGGCCGCGCCCCTGGACTCCCTCGGAGGGCCGCCGCTCGCCCTGGTCACGGACACGGTCTGGTCGAAGTGCTGGGCGAACTACGACCCGGACTTCAACCGCGGGTGCTGGCAGGCCCTCTTCGAGGCCTTCCCCGACAGCCCCTGGGCCGGCGTCGGCGCCGGGAGGCTCCTCATGGCCGCCCTGAAGACCGGCGACGCCGGGGCCGCCCGCCGGCTGGAGGCCTGGTTTGCAGACGCCCTGGCCGCAGCCCGGGAGGGCGGCCAGGAGGAGCAGCGGCTCTGGCTGACGGGACGCCTCCTGGCCGGGCACCTGGAGGCCGGCCACGCCGACGCCCGCATCCTCGGCCTCGCCGTGGAGCTCTGGCAGGAGGCCTGGTCCTCGGCCTGTACCCGCCATGGCTACGAGGGGCCGCCCGCCGGACCCCTCGCCGACCTCGAGGCCGCCCGCCGCCGCCGCGAGTGCGAGCTCGATACCGACGACGCCTGGAACCGCCTGGCCCGGGCCACGGTCCTCGCCGGCGGCACCCTGGAGGCCGGGCATCCGGCTCTCGCGATCGAGGCCGAGCCCGGGGCGCGCTTCGAGGACGCCACCGCCGCCGCCGGCCTGGAGGGCCTGCGGGCGGCCCGGGTCGCCGCCCGCGACTTCGACGGCGACGGCGACCCGGATCTCTGCTTCTCCGGACGCCTCTTCGAGAACGAAGAAGGCGTCTTCCGCGAGGTCACGAAGGAGCGCGGCCTCGGCAAGGGTGGCGCCGGGGCCCTCTTCGGCGACTACGACGGCGACGGCGAGCCCGACCTCCTGGTCACGAGCTCCCCGTCCCCGACCCTCTACCGCAACCTCGGGCGCAAGGGGCGCTACGCCTTCGAGGAGGTCAGCGCCGCCCTGGGCCTGGACCGGGTGCGCTTCGAGGCGACTCCCGAAGGTGCGGCCTGGGCCGACTACGACGGCGACGGCGACCTCGACCTCTACTTCGCCGTCTACGAGAACCCCCTCGGCAAGGGGCATCCGGATGTCCTCCTCGAGAACCGCGGCAAGGACGGTTTCGCCGACGTCAGCGAGGAGAGCGGCGTCGCCGCCGCCGGCCCCTGGTGCGGCCGCGGCGTCAGCCCCTGCGACTTCGACCTCGACGGGCGCCTGGAGATCCTGGTCTCCAACTACCGCCTGCAGCCCAACCTCCTCTGGGTGCGCGGCGAGGACGGCCGGCTCCGCGACAGGGCGCCGGATCTCGGCTTCCACGGCGTGGAACAGCAGGGCGCCTACGGCCACACCATCGGCTCGGTCTGGGGCGACGCCGACGGCGACGGCGACCTCGACCTCTTCTGCGCCAATCTCGCCCACCCGCGCTTCGTGCGCCAGGGCTTCTCGAACCTGAGCATGCTCTACCTGCAGGGTCAGGACGGGAACTGGTCGGAGGAAGCCCTGACCCGCGGCATCCGCTTCCAGGAGACCCAGTCCGATCCGGCCTTCGTGGACTACGACCACGACGGCGACCTGGACCTCTCCCTCACCTGCGTCTACGAAGGCGTCCCCTCGGCCCTTCTCCAGAACGACGGAAACGGCGGCTTCCAGCCCGTGACGCTCCGCAGCGGCGCCGTCGCCTTCCACGCCTGGGGCCAGGCCTGGTTCGACTTCGACGGCGACGGCTTCCTCGACGTCCTCTACGCCAGCAGCAGCGGCGTGCGCCTCTTCCGCAACCTCGGCAACGGCAACCACTGGCTGCGGGTGCGCCTGGAGACCCGCGGCGAGGACCCCGACGCCTTCGGCGCGGTGGTCCGGGTCCAGACCCTGGAGGAAGATCCGCCCCGCACCTGGACGCGCCAGCTCGTGAACGCCCGCGGGACCACCTCCCAGGACGAGGCGGTCCTCTCCTTCGGCCTCGGCGCCTACGCCGGCCGTGTCGAGGTCCGCGTCACCTGGCCCGACACCGGCCGCACCACGGTCCGCAAGGCGAAACCCGACCGCACCCTGCGCATCCGCCGCGGCATCTAGGCCGCGAGCATGCCCCCCAGGTCGCGCAGCACCGCCCGGAGCACGGCGAGTTCGCGGCCCTTGAAGGCGCGGACCGAGGGGACCGGCGGCCGGGCCTGGGCGCAGGCCCGGCGCAGGACCTGTTCGCCGGAGTGGGAGAGGAAGCCCGTGGCGAGGAGGACCAGGTCGTAGCGGCCCTGGCGGATGCGGGCGGCGAGGCTCTGCAGGGCGGCGGGCTTGCCGTCGCTCCAGTCCAGGAGGCGCGGCTCGAGGCTGCGCTCCAGGGTCGCCTGGAGGCCGGGGTCGGCGCGGTTGCCGACGAAGAGGATGCGCCGGCCGCGGGTGTGCTCGCGGGCCTGCTCGCGCAGGCCGGCCAGGGGATCGGCCTCGACACCCCCGGCACCCCCCGCTCCGTCTTCCTCCCCGCCCAGGCTCTCCAGGACCCGTTCGCGTTCGCCTCCATTCGCGCCGTCGGGCTCCTGGAGGCGCTCCTGAAGCCGGCGCAGGCGCCGGCGGAGCCGCGGGCTCGCCAGGGCCTTGCGGGCGTCGAGGGCCAGCACCTCCTCCGCGCGTCCCTCCAGGAGGCCCGCGATCTCGGGGTTGTTGAAGACCTCGAAGGCCCGCTCCAGCCAGCTCAGGAGGGCGGCCGCGTCTCCCGCCTCCGGCAGCCGGGAGGCGAGGGCGGCGCGGGCTCCACGGCGCCTCCGGGTCCAGGGGTCCTCGCCGAGTTCCCGCGCCCAGGAGCCGGCCGGAGGGCGGTAGGCGTCGTCGAGGACCTGCGCGAGCTCCGGCAGACTCCGGTGGCGGCTGGCGAGGCAGCGCAGGCGGCCGGCCAGGCGCCCCCAGAGGAGGCTGTCCGGCGTCGCCCCCCGCAGCCAGCGGAGACGCCGGGCCAGGAGCAGGAGTTCCTCGCGCAGGGCCGGGTCCCGGTCCAGACGCAGCCCGGGTGCCGGCCGGGCGTCCCCCTCCACCTCTCCCGTGAGGAGGACGAGGCGGTCGCGCACCTCGGCCAGGAGCCGGCGGGGATTCCACGGGGGCGGATCGAGACAGCCGGCATCGGCCCACCCGTCCTCGTCGAGGCCCCGCCGCCGGGCGTCCTTCTCCAGGCGCCGGCGCGCGCGCTCGGCCACCTCCTCCCAGGTGGAGGGGGCGTCCTTCTCGGGCATGCCCAGGAGTTCGGCCGCGGAGCGCGGTCCGGCCTTGAGCTGGAAGGCTCGCACCGTCCCCGGCCAGAACTCGCGGCCGAGGTCCTGCAGGACCTGGGCGATCCCGTGCACGCGGGCCCGCACCTTCGGCGCGCCGGGGTGCCGCACCTGGTACTGCCGGGCCTCGGCGATCCAGCCGAGCATGTTCCAGCGGATGCGCGGCGGACTCAGTTCGGCGAGGTCGTTTCGGGCCTCGCGGATGACGGTCTCGAGGGCGTCCAGGGCCCCCAGGGCGTCCTCCTCGGTCTCTGGACGCTCGGGCTCGCGCTCCCTCTCGGAAGCCAACTCCTTCCCGCTCCCTTCCACGAGGAGCGCCGCCTTCTCCGGGATGTCCGCCGCAGCGCCGGAATCCCCGGCCGCAGGCGCCTCCGCCGGCGCTTTCGCATCGGTCCCGGCCGCCGGCTCCGGTTGCGAGCACGGCAGCTCCGGTTCCGCTTCCGCCTCCGCCGGCGCCGGTTCCTCTTCGGGGACACCCGTGGCCACCGGTTCCTCTGCCGCAGGCGGTGGGCCATTCTCCAGCAGCTCCCGCTCCGGTACCTCGGGGCGGTCCTCCTGCGGCGCCGCAGGACGCAGCCGGGGAGGCTCGCCCTCCTCCAGGCAGGACCGGTCCAGCGACTCGACGAGAAGCGTCCGGGCCCGCGGCGAGGGGCAGAGGACCGCCAGGGCGTTGCGCAGGGCCTCCTCCTCGGTCGCGCCTCGGCCCAGCCAGGCAAGCTCCCCATCCTGGATCAGACACTCCCACCAGCCCTGCCGCCGGAACAGGACACCGAAACCCGCCTGCTCCAGGGCCTGCGCCCGCAACGGCCGAAGCCTGGAGTGCCGGGATATGGTTTCCCTCTTCTGGATCATGCTCCCACCCCTGGAAGGACCACCGGAAAGACCACGCCCGCTCCCTGCGAGCGCCCCGGCGGCCATCCTAGCGCGGGAAGGGGGCCGGATCCCAGGGGGGCGGTGCTCCGTGCCAGCGGGAACCCGCCTCCCGCGGGTTTGTGACGGCAAACTGTCGCTGGGTATCGCCCTTCACAAGACGGGAAGGGAGGGCCACAGCAGAACCGCGCTCTACAGTCGGGGCATCGAATCCTCTCTCCTTCCGTACCTGAGTCTGCCTCGCTGAGCATGGGCCCTCTACGAAGTCCTGGAACTGGCGGGCCCCTGCCGGTTCCCGGTCCCGAGACGTGAGCCTCGTCCGCCTCCTCGGTCTGCTCCTGGCTGCGCTGCTGCTCCTGGTTTTCTGGCACCTCGGCGAATCGCGCCCGGAAGCAAGCCAGGGGAGGGAGCCCGGAGCTCTGCCGGAGGCTCCTGTGCTGGA
>JALUUN010000503.1 GCA_027021325.1 Planctomycetota bacterium | reverse complement strand
CCGGCCGGGGTCTTGGCCTCGCCTCGGTCCACGGCATCCTGCGCGCCCACGGCGGCGGAATCCGCGTGGACTCCCGCCCCGGCCACGGGGCACGCTTCGAGATCTTCCTCCCCCGCCACCGGCCCGGGCCGGCCTGCCGGGAGACCCGGCGGTGAGCGAGGCCGCGCTCTTTCTCGCTCTGTCGGGCGCCGCGCTCCTGGCCTTCCTCTACCACCGGGAGCGCCGCCGACGCCGCACCACCGAGAGCGTCGCCCGGCAGCGCGCGCAGGAGGCCCAGGTCCTCCTGGAGACCCTTCCCGCCCTCCTCCTCCGGGGGGACAGCTCCGGGAGGATCCGGGAACTCGCAGGCAGCGCTCTCGCCGAGCTCGGGCTGACCGGCGAGGAGTTCCCGGGGCAGCCCCTCGCGGCCCTGCTCGGCGAGCGGGCCGAAGGCGCCCTGACCCAGGCGCAAGCCGAAGGAGCCGTATCGGTCGAGCTCCAGCTCGAAGGCCGGACCCTCCAGGGCTGGCTTCTGGCGGAGACCTCCGGCTTCCTCCTGGTGGCCGCGGACCGGACCGAGCTGATGGATCTCGAGGCCCGGCTGCGGCGCGAGGAGGAGGCATCCCTGCGCCTGCGCCGGGACGGACTCACCGGTCGCGTGGCCCTGCGCCTGGCCCACGACATCCGGAATCAACTCACGGCCATCCTCGGCTACGCCGGCCTCGCCGCCGGCCGGGAAGAGAACCGGGATGGCCCGGTGCGTCAGGACCTCGAGGAGATCCAGCTCGCCGCGAGCCGCGTCGCGACCCTTACCCGCCTGCTCCTCGAGTTCGGAGGCCTGTCCGGGGAGCAGGAGAATCGTCTGGAGCTCGGGGCCTTCCTGGAAGAGGTGACACCCCTGCTCCGGAGTCTCTGCGGGGCCGCCGTCGAAGTCGTGGTCCTGCCGGCGGAGGAGCCTCTTCCCCTGGCGGCGCCCCGCGCCGTCCTCCGGGAGGTTCTCCTGGAACTGGTCTGGAACGCTCGGGAGGCCATGCCCGAGGGCGGCAAACTCGTCCTCGAGGCCCGGGAGTGGCTGTGCGACGAGCCGGACGCGGTCGGGCTGCCTGCCGCCGGGCCCTACGCTCTCCTCGCGGTGAGCGATACCGGGGAAGGCATCCCCCCCTCGATCCGGGAGCGGATCTTCGAGCCCTTCTTCGGCACCCGCGGCGGCACCGGTCTCGGCCTGAGCCGGGCCCTGGACCAGGTGCGTGGCGCGGGCGGTGCCCTCTGGGCCTACTCCGAGCCGGGCTTCGGCAGCACCTTCAAGGTCTTCCTCCCCCTGGCCGGACGGAAAGCGGCGCCTGCTCGTGCGAAGTCCGCAGCGGAATCCTCCGGACTCGACGGATCGGAGACGCTCCTGGTCGTGGAGGACGACATCCTGATCCGGCGCTACCTGAAGACGACCCTCGAGGCGCGAGGCTACACCACCCTCCTCGCAACCCACGGCGACGATGCCCTCGAGCAACTGGGCCGCCTGGAGCGCCCGCCCGACCTCGTCCTGACGGACATCGTCATGCCGCGCCTCGGCGGCCATCAGCTGCTGCAGGAGATCCGAAGGCTCCTGCCGGAAGTCCCCGTCCTCCTCATGAGCGGCTACACCGAACAGGCGGCCGTACTCCATGGCCTTCGGGAGGCCGGCGCTGCGGGCTTTCTGCAGAAGCCCTTCCGCACGGTGGAGCTCCTGCGCGCGGTGCGGTTGCAGCTCGACCGGGAACGCATGGCGCGAGGCACCTGAACGCACGGATCCGTCCCACGCGCAAGAGGATGTCTGTTCCGGATCTCCCGGCCTGGGATCCAGAAGCGACCCGCGACGGGCTCCGGGCCTGGAGGTGAAGAAGGCTTCCGGTCGCGGATTCCTCCACCGGCGGACGCTCAGGCGGCAACGACGAAGTCCACCCCCTCGACGCGCCCGATCCGCTCGAGAAACATGCGGATCTCCGTCCTGGCCTCGAGTCCGGCGACACTGACCACCACCGGCACCGAGACCGGGACCTCCGCCAGGCCTTCCGGAGGGATGACCTCGGCGCTGCGGATGCGCTGGCCCAGGCGGCGCGGGTGCAGCTCGACGATCCAGAGGCAGCTGCAACCCAGGCGCTGAAGGGCGGCGGACAGGCGCCGTCCCGTGCCGCCGTAGCCCCAGAGCACATACTCCTGGCGACCGGCCAGGAACTGGCGGGCGAGATGCACCGCCCGGCAGGCCAGGAAGCGGTCCTGGGTGTAGGCGGGATGCCAGCGGTGGAGGTTGCCCGCGTGGCGGCGCCAGGCGAGGAGGGGCTCCGGCACCACCCCGAGCAAGGGCCCGTGGCCGAGGATGCGCAGGACCAGATCCCAGTCCTCCGGCCAGCCGCGGTCGCGGTAGGGCACAGCGGGCAGGGCCTCCCGGCGGAAGACCAGGCTCGGGTGCGCCAGGGGGCACTCAATGAAGCGGTCGCGCCACACGTCGCCGGCGTTCTTCAGGGAACAGAGCCAGGCCTCGTACTCGAGGATGCCCGGTCCCAGTTCCGAACGCGGGAAGAGCCGCGGATGGCAGCCGCAGCCGGCGAGGCGCGGATTCTCCTCCAGGAAGGCGGCCTGGCGCTCCAGGCGCTCGGGATGCATGCAGTCGTCGGCATCCATACGAGCCACGAAAGGGCCCCGGCAGGCCGCCCAGCCGTGGTTCAGGACCGCCACCAGGCCCTCCTCCCCCTCGGGCAGGAGCAGCAGACGAAAACGCCGGTCCAGGGCCAGGAGGAAGCGCAGGGCCTCCAGCGCGGGCGGCTCCTGGGCGCGGGGCCGGCCGGCGAGGGCCGCCGCCGCCGGACCGTTGGCGACCAGGACGCCCTCCCAGTCCTCCAGGGTCTGCCGGCGCAGGCTCTCCAGGCTGGTCAGGAGGGCCTCGTCCAGGCCGTCGAAGGGCAGGAGGACCGAGACCCGCGGGGAACCCACCTCAGTCCGCCTCCTCGCGCAGGAACACGGGGCTCGACCAGGCCATGCCGCCGTCCTCCAGGAGGACGCGGACGTAGAGATACTCGCCGTCCCGCAGGCCCTGCACGGTCTCGCGCAGGTGGAAGACCTCGCGCCCGGAGGCGTCCACGCGCAGCACGACGGTGCCGCTTCGGATCAGTTCCAGCCTGCGCACCGGCGAAGGTGCGGCGACGCGCATTACACATTCGAGCCCCTCACGGAAGGAGGACGGCGGCAGGATGGAGCCCATGGGCCAGCCCCCGGCTTCGAAGCCGAGGAGGATGCGCGGGCCGTTGGTGGCGTAGCAGCGCCGGGCGCGCAGAGCCTCCAGGATGGCCTCCCGCGTCCGGTCCCGGGCGAGGATCGCCGCCAGCCCGCCGCTCGGGGAGGCCAGGTGGGTCAGGCCGGGATGCCCGTCATGCCCGTCGCCGGAACCGATGAAGCCGAGGATCCGCCCGGCGTCGAGCTGGTCGCGAACGAAGTGGCCCGGCAGAGGGTGGCGCACGAGGCCCGGACAGTCCGGCGCCTCGCTGCTGCCGTGGACGGACACGATCTCGGTCACGGGCTCGCGGCCGGGCGGCGGCGCCCAGCTCCAGTCCACGGGCACCGGAGCGCCGGCGGAGTGGTGGGCCACGGTGAGGGCCTCGAAACCCTCCAGAGCGCTCCACAGCCCGTCCGGCGTCCCGGTCCGGGGATCCAGGGCGGAAAAGAGGGGCGCCTCGTCCTGGAAGTAGAGGACATGGCGGTGGCCGTAGAGCCAGTGCGTCCACTCGAAGCCCGGCAGGGCCACGAAGACTCCGGGCTCGTGGGCCGCGGCCACGGCGTCGAGGACCCGGCGCCAGGCGGCCGGGTCGCGGTCCAGGAAGCCGAAGCCCCAGTGGTCGTGGTCGGTGAGGGCGACGGCATCCAGGCCAGCGACGTCCCGGGCGTAGGCGAGGACCTGTTCGGGCGTGCCGGTCCCATCGGAGAGGGCGGTGTGCACCTGGAGATCCGCCCAGAGGATTCGCGGCGCCCCGGGACGCACGGCCACCCGGTTGCTCCGGCCCTCGAGGCCGCCCGGACCGCGGAACTCCAGGCGGAAGACGCCGGGGCGCCGGGGCACGAGCTCCAGGATCCGCAGGCCGCGGTCTTCTTGCTGGAAGTGGACCTCCTCCGGGGCACCGAGCTCCTCGACGTGGCCCGCAACCTGCAGGCTGCCCTCGAAGGGAACCCCCGCGTTCCCCGCACGGTCGAGGACGGCGAGATGGAGGCGCAGGGCCTGGCCGGGCTCGGCCGTCACCGGCAGGACGGCGTGGATCCGCGCCGCCTCGCCGGCCACGATCCGGACCCGGGGCGGATCGGGAACCAGGGCGCGGACGCCGTCTCCGTCGGCGTCCACGGCGAACCAGAAGGGACTTTCGTCCTCGGCGAAGCGGTCGGCCACCGCCCCGGCCGGGCCGGCTCCGTAGATCACCTCGATCTCCTCCCCCGGACGGAGCTCCCGGCCGCGTACATGGAAGGCCACGAGCCCGCGGTCGGCGATTGCCACTTCGAGGCGGCAGCCTTCCGCCAGAGAGCGCGCACGGAGGAAGCCCGGCGCCTCCTCATCGTCGAGGACCGGCGGCGACCACCCCCAGAAGGCCGGCGCCTGGAAGAAGACCGCTCCTCCCTCGCGAACGCCCAGGGGGCCGGCGGTGTAGCGGAAGGTCCAGGAGGCGACGGAACCGGCGGGGATCCCGTCGCGGGGGCCGGCGACGAGGCGGGCCTGGCCGCCGCCGTCCCCCGGATGGCGCGGGGCGCGGAGGTCCTCCTCCAGCATGCGCCAGGTGGTGAGGTCGGCGCCCGGCGGCAGGCTGCCGGGATCCTGCAGAAGCAGGAGGAGGACGGCCGCGATCCCCATGCCCCGACTCTAGCCTGCGCCCGGCCGCCCGGCGCGAGGCCTCCTCAGAGCGGGAAACGGCCGGCCACCTTCTCGGCCTCGCCCTTCTCGGCGACCACCCGCAGGGCGTCGAGGACCTGCCGCCGCAGCGAGGGCGGCGGAACCGCCCAGGTGTCTTCGAGAAGCGTCTCCAGGGGGGGCGGGCCCACGGCCTCCGCCTTCTCCACGGCGGCAGCGATGCGGGCAGTGATCTCGCGGTGCAACCTCTCGCGCCGCTCCTCATCGAGGAGCCCCTGCGCCTCCAGGTAGCGCCCGAAGCGCAGGAGCGGATCCCGCTGCGCCCAGTACTCCTCCTCCTCGCGGCTGCGGTAGCGGCTCGGGTCGTCACTGGAGGAGTGCCCGCCCATCCGGTAACTGCGGCAGGCGACGAGTCCCGGGCCGCCGCCGGCGCGGGCGCGGTCGGCCGCCCTGCGCACCTCGGCGTAGACCGCCAGGACGTCGTTCCCGTCCACGTCCACGCCGGGCATTCCGTAAGCCCGGGCCTTGGCCCCGTAGCTCGGCGCGGCCGTCTGTCTGCTGCTCGGCACGCTGATCGCCCAGCCGTTGTCGATGACCACGAAGACGACGGGCGCCTGGAACACGCCGGCGAAGTTCATCGCCGAGTGGAAGCCATTGGAGGAGGTGGCGCCGTCACCGCTGTAGGCGCAGACGATGCTCGGCTCGCCGCGCTTCTTCATGGCCAGGGCGCAGCCGACGGCGTGCGGCAGCTGCGTTCCGATGACCGAACTCCAGCTCGGGAACCGGACTTCCTTGCACTGGAAATGGTTCGGCATCTGCCGTCCCTTCGCCGTGTCGTCGCGGTTGCCGAACATATGGGCGACGTAGTCATAGAGAGGCATGCCACGCTGCACGGCGGCTCCCCCCTCGCGCAGGGCGCTGAACACCCAGTCGTCCGGTCCGAAAGCGGCGGCGCTGCCGTGGATGGAGGCCTCGAGGCCGGTCGCGGTGCCGACGAAGGCTACCCGGCCCTGACGCTGGAGCTTGAGCATCCGGTCGTCCAGGAGCCGGGTGGTCAACATGGCCTCGTAGAGGCGCAGAAGGCCGTCCTCCTCCGGGAGCGGCCCCTCGAAGCTCTTGCGCAGGGAGCGGTCGCCCTCGGCCAGGGCCTTCACCAGGCGCACGCCCGGAGGTTCGGCCAGACGCAGCCCGCCGGCCTCGCCGTTGGAGGGGGTGCGCCGGGAGGAAGCCACGGATCAGAGGAGCATGAGGGCCGGGTTCTCGAGGAGCTCCCGGACCCGGACCATGAAGCGTGCTCCGTCGGCGCCGTCCACCAGCCGGTGGTCGATGCTGATGCTCAACATCATCACGTCCCGCGGCTCGATGCTGTCGTCGGACATCACCCGCGGCAGGCGGCGGATGGTGTGAACGCCGAGGATGGCCACGTTGGGGAAGTTGATGATCGGCGTGGCAAAGACGCCGCCGATGTTGCCGGCATTGGTGATGGAGAAGGTCGAGCCCTTCAGCTCCTCGGGCTTGATCCGGCCCTCCCGGGCCCGCTGGGCGAGATCCCGGACCTCGGCCGCGAGCTGCAGCACACCCTTGAGGTGCACATCCTCCACCACCGGCACCATCAGGCCGCGCGGCGTGTCCACCGCGATCCCCAGGTTGACATAGTGGAAGGTGAGGATCTCCTGCGCCTCCTCGTCGAGCATGGAGTTCAGTTGCGGGAACTCCTGCAGCCCGAGGGCCACGGCCTTCATGATCCAGGGCAGCCAGGTGACCTTCACGCCCAGGGCCTCGCCGCGCTCCCTGGCCTTCTGGCGGACGGCCCTGAGTTCGGTGACGTCCACTTCCTCGATGAGGCTGAAGTGCGGAGCGGTGTACTTGCTGCGCACCATGGCCTCGGCGGTGCGCTTGCGGATGCCGCGGAAGGGCACCCGCTCCACCTCACGGCTACCGGCCACCTTGGGGAAGGAAGGCGGCGGTGCCGGGGCCGCGGCGGGCTCCGGGGCCGCCGCGGGGGCCTCCTGGCGGGCGGCGGCAGCGCGCACGTCCTCGGGCCGGACCCGGCCTCCAGGGCCGCTTCCGGTCACTGTCGCGAGGTCCACCCCCAGCTCACGCGCCAGACGCCGGGTGGCCGGGGCGGCCTTCACCTTCCGGCCCGTCGCCGCCGGAGCAGCAGGCGGTGCCGGCGGAGCGGCCACGGCCGCCGCGGTGCCGCCGCCCGCCGGAGGCGCCGCTGCCGCGGCCGGCTCCTCGCGCGCAGCCGCAGGAGCGGGCTCCGCGGCCCCGCCGCCCCCGCCCTCGCTCTCGATGACGAAGATCACCGAGCCGACCTTGGCGACCTCGCCCTCCTTCACCAGATGCTTGCTCACCACGCCGCTGGCCGGAGCGGGGATCTCGACCGTCGCCTTGTCGGTCATCACCTCGACGACCGGCTCATCCTCCTGGACCGGGGCGCCCTCGGGAACGATCCACCGGACGATCTCGCCCTCGTGGACGCCTTCGCCGATGTCGGGGAGCTTGAACTCGATGGTGGGCATCGCAACCTCGTGCTGAAGGGAAGGATCAGAAGTCGAGAACCTGCTCGATCGCGTCGAGGACCCGGCGGGCATCCGGCAGGTAGTAGTGCTCGAGGGTATTCGGGAAGGGCGTGTCGAAGCCGGTCACCCGCTTGACCGGCGCCTCCATCCATTCGATGGCGTGCTCGGCGATCAAGGCGGAGACCTCGGCGCCGTAACCGCAAAAGCGCGGCGCCTCGTGCACCACGACCACCCGCCCGCACTCGCGGGCGGACTCCAGGACGGCGTCCTCGTCCAGGGGCAGAAGGGTGCGCAGGTCCACGACCCGGACCTGGGCGCCGCGCGCCTCGGCGATGCGCTCGGCGGCCTGGGTACAGACCGGGACCATGGCCCCG
>JALUUN010000502.1 GCA_027021325.1 Planctomycetota bacterium | reverse complement strand
CCGCGCTCGGTCCCGGCCACCTTGAAATCCATGTCCCCCAGGGCGTCCTCCTCCCCCAGGATGTCCGTCAGGACCAGGTGCCGCCCGGCATCCTGGACCACTCCCATCGCCAGGCCGGCCACGGGACGCGCCAGCGGCACGCCGGCGTCCATGAGGGCCAGGCTGGCGCCGCAGACCGTGGCCATGGAAGAGGAGCCGTCGGAAGCCGTGATGTCCGACTCGATCCGGATCACATAGGGGAAGTCCTCGAAGGCGGGCAGCAAGGCCTCGATGGCTCGCTTCGCGAGCGCTCCGTGTCCGATCTCCCGGCGTCCCGGTCCTCGCAAGGGACGCGTCTCGCCCACGGCATAGGGCGGGAAGTTGTAGTGCAGCATGAAGCTCCTGCGGTCCATGCCGCTCAGGGTCTCCACCATCTGCTCGCTCTGCCGCCGGGCCAGGGTGCAGGTCACGAGCGCCTGCGTTCCTCCCCGGGTGAAGAGCGAGGATCCGTGGGCGGCGGGGAGGAGACCCACGCGGCCGGAGATGGGGCGCACTTCATCGTAGGCCCGGCCGTCCACGCGCGGCTCTCCGGCCAGGAGACGCCGAGCCGCCAGGACCCGCAGTCCTTCTTCGAAGGCGGCCTCCAAGGCGGCCGGCGGAGCGGAAACGGGCCGCCCCCCGCCGGGCGCTCCGTGCTCCGAAGAACGAGTGGAGCCCGAGAGCCACTCGCGGCGCAGTGCGGCCACCAGCCCTCGCCTGACCTCCCTTTCCCTCTCCCCCAGAGCCGCCGCCATCCCCGCGCCGAGGACTTCGAGCACCTCCACCACCAGAGACCCGCCCTCCTCAGGCGTCGAGCGATCCTCGCCGACCGTCTCGGCCCGAAGATCCCCGGCCAGGTCGAAGAAGGGCAGGAGGGCCTGTCGGATCGCCGCCGCCGTCTCGAGCAGGAGAGCATCCTCCACCTCGCGCCCCTGCCCCTCCAGCATGACGAGACCACGGGTGTCGGCGGCCGTGGTCAGGCGCAACACGGCGGCGGCCGCCGTCTCCTCATCGGGCATGAGAACGATGCCCCCCTCGGACGCCGCGGCCACCAGCCCGCCCACCGGCGTGGCCGCCGGCAGCGGGGAGAGGTGCAGCGTGAGGCCGCAACCCAGGAGCGCCAGCGACACCAGGTCCGCACCCGGATCGGCGGAGAAGACCGTGGCCTGCACCTGCACCTCCCGCCGGAAGGAGGGGGGAAAGAGGGGGCGCAGGGAGCGATCGATCAGGCGCGAGACCAGCACCTCTCGTTCGGAGATGCGTCCCTCCCGCCGGCCGAAGGACCCCGGGATGCGGCCCGCCGCCGCGAACTTCTCCCGGTACTCCACCAGCAGGGGCAGAAAGCCCCCCTGAGCGTCGGCCTCGTCTCCTGCGACCAGGGTGCAGAGCAGCACCGAACGTCCCTCCCGGACCAACACGGACGCCAGGGCGCGGGTGGCGACCTCGCCGGTTTCAAAGGTGATTTCCCTTTTTCCGACCACGATCGTGCGCGCGACGCTCATGGGAGGAGATCCTACACGGTCACAGCCCGGGGGCATGCGGGCGGCGAACCCCTGGATTCAGCCGGCCGTGCGGGAGGCAGCCTTCAGGTGCACCAGGAGCACCGCCAGGTCCGCGGGCGAGATGCCTG
>JALUUN010000501.1 GCA_027021325.1 Planctomycetota bacterium | reverse complement strand
CCCTGGCCTTCCAGGCGGTCCTGCGCCGCCGCGGCGAGCCCGCCCGGGACCTGCTCCTGCCCCGCGTGGGGGCCCCCTGGCACGGCCGCGCCGGCCGTGCCGTGCCGCCGGGGGAGGAACTCGACTACCTCCTGGTCGTCCCGGTGACGAAGGCCGAGGCACGCGGCCTCGACCTGCGGCTGCTCCAGGCTTCCTTCTTCGAAGGGGCCGTTCCGGAGGAGGCCCCGGTCCGAGCCGGCAGGATCGACGAAGGGGATTCCGTGGAGACCCTCCAGGGCGACCGGATCCGGGTCAGCCGGATCTTCCTCGAGAACCGGACCGAGCTCGAGGCCGACGCCCTCCTCCTGGCCCGCTTCCGCAACCCCCGCCGCGGGGAGACCCTCCTGCGCTTCCGGCTGCAGCCCGGCGAGGCCCGGCCCTTCACGGTGGAAGGCCTGCCCCTGGATGCCCTCGGCGAGGCCTCCTTCGTGGGCTCGGAGGTCGAGAGCGCCCGGGTCGTGGACTGGAGCCTGATCCACCCCGACCGTGAGGAGGAGGCCCGTGCCCTCCTGGCTGCGGCCTGGGAGGGCTGGATCCGCTGGCCCGAGCCCGCGCCGGAGGTGCACGGCCGCTACAGCTTCCGCTTCGAGGGTCCGGACCCCGCCACCGGCCGGCGCACGGGCTTCCTCCATCGCGGCAGCTTCGAGCTCCGGGGAACCGCGGAGCTCCGGACGAGGCCCGACGAGGGCGGCCGCGAGGACATCCGCCTGGAGATGCTCCTGCGCCGGGCCTTCGGCAACCTGCGCCGGCCGGCCTTCGAGGACTGGCTCGGCGCGGGACGGGTGCGCTACCACCTCCGGGGAGGCCCGGCCTCGATCCTGGAGGTCCAGCGCCCATCCCAGGGAGGTGGAGGCCGGCCGGAGCTGGAGTACTTCACCGTCCGGGATGGACGCATCCAGGAGCGCCGGGACGAGGCCCTGCGGGGCGCGGCGCGGAGCTTCCGCCTGCGGCCGACCGGGGACGGCTGGCTCGTCGAGGGCATCGAGGAAGGCACCGGAGAGGAGGATCCCTTCCCGCACCGCTGGCGTTTCCTCCACGAGCAGGTGGGGGGTCTCTGGATACCGGTCCGCCTGGAGGAGGAGAACCTCTTCGCCACGCCGGAGAACGATCTCAGGCTGGCCGTGGCGCTCTCCGGGATCGAGGTCCGTCCTCCGGGGACGAGCTGGGAAAACCGCCGGGTGCCCGAAGGCCCCCTGGCGGAACGCCTGCGCCGTGCCTGGGAGGAGCCGTGGCGCTATCCCGCCGAGCCGATGGACCTGAGCGGCCGCTTCGTGCTGGAGAACCCGGGGACGGATGCCCTCTGGCAGGGCCAGCGGCGGGTCCGCGGCCGCTTCGTGCTGCGCGGCTTCCGCGGCGCGCGCTGGGACGCCTGGGAGATCCAGATCGACGGCCGGCTCTCCGAGCGCCGGAAGACGGAACTCGCCTCCGTGGTCGAGGACCGTTTCCGCATGGGGCTGTGGCGGGATTTCGCCGCCCGCCCCTCCTTCGAAGAGGCCTTCGCCGGCGCCTCCCTCCGGGAGGACCGGGGTTCCCTCCAGGTGGGAAACGGGCCCTTCGTGCGGGTGGTCCTCTCCGGCGGGCGCCTCCGCTCCTTGTTCCTCGATGCCTCCACGGAG
>JALUUN010000500.1 GCA_027021325.1 Planctomycetota bacterium | reverse complement strand
GCGGACCTGCTCCGGGCTCATGTACTGAGGTGTGCCGATGATGGCATCCGTCGCCGTCAGGGTGGCGGTGCCCGCCTGACGCACGAGCCCGAAGTCCGTGAGCCAGGCACGGCCCTCCTCGTCGAGGAGGACGTTGCCCGGCTTGATGTCGCGGTGCAGGATGCCTTCCCGGTGGGCGTGGGTCAGGGCATGGGCGATGTCGCGGACGATGGAGGCTGCCTCGCGGGGTGCGAGAGGGCCCTCGCGCTGGATCCGATCCTTGAGGCTCCCGCCCTGAACCAGTTCCATGGAGAACCAGGGAAGCTCTCGTGACTCCCCGACTTCGAAGACCTGGACGATGTGGGGGTGGCGCAGCCGAGCCATGGAGCGCGCCTCGCGGAAGAAACGCTCGACCGTCAGAGGCTGGAGCCGAAGATTCGGGTGCAGGAGCTTGAGGGCGACCTTGCGCTCCAGGGGCTCGTGCCAGGCTTCGAAGACCGCTCCCATGGCACCGCAGCCGATGCAGCGCAGGCGCTCATAGCCTGGAAGCAGGCTGGCCAGGGTTTCCGGGTCGGGAATACCGTCCGGGGCTTCGACGCTGGGCAGGCTCACGGCTCCACCGGCGAGCGCAGGCGGTGGATCGCGAAGACCTCCTCGAGGATCTCCCGCAGGTAGCTCACCGGGATCATGTTCGGTCCGTCCGAGGGGGAGCGGTCCGGCTCGGGATGGGTCTCCACGAAGTAGCCGTGGAAGCCCGCTCCCGCCCCCGCCCGCAACAGCGTCGGCGCGAGCCGCCAGTCGCCGCCGGAGCGGTCGCCGAGGCCGGAGGGTCGCTGGACCGCGTGGGTTCCGTCCAGGATCACTGGGAAACCCGAGGCCTGCATTTCGGGCAGACCGCTGAAATCGACCACGAGACGGCCGTAGCCGAAGAAGGTCCCGCGCTCGGTCAGGAGGATGCGGGATCCGCCGGCCGCCTCGGCCTTCCGCGCCGCCTGGACCACGTCCGAGGGCGCCATGAACTGGGCTTTCTTGATGTTCACAGGCAGGCCGGTACGCGCCGCGGCCTGGACGAGGTCCGTCTGCCGGGAGAGGAAGGCCGGGATCTGGAGGAGGTCCACGGAGGCGGCCGCGGGGTCGCACTGCTCCGGCAGATGGACATCCGTCAGCACCGGGACACCGAGTTCCTCGCGCACCCGGGCGAGGAGGGCGAGCCCCTCCTGCAGGCCGGGTCCGCGGGCACTCCGGGTGCTGGTCCGGTTGGCTTTGTCGAAGGAGGCCTTGAAGACCCAGAGGCAGGGCAGGCCTTCCACGGCCTCGGCGATGGCGTGGGCGGCCTCCAGGGTGGAAGGGCCCTCGACCACACAGGGACCGGCGATCAGGAGAGGAGGATCCTGATCGCTCCAGACGAGGCCCGGGCGGAGCTCGAGGCTCCGGAAGGGAGCCGGAAAGGGAGGCCTGTCCGTCATCGGGGGGGGACGAGGAGCGGCAGTGCTTCTCCGTCGAGCCGGAATTCTACCGGGGTGGTCCCGGCGTAGTCGCCATCCACCTCCACCGGTGAAGGGGAGGCCCCCTCGACCCGGACCGCCCGCGTTCGCCGGTGCAGGACATGGGGGCTGCGGTGGAGACGCCGGAAGGCGGCGCGCAGGCCGGTGCCCAGGATGAGGGGCAGGCTGAGCCTGCGGAAGAGGTACATCTCCCACCAGCCGTCGTTGTAGGCCGCGGGCCCCAGGTGCAGCCAGGAGGTGGCGTAGGTCCGGACACCGGAGACGACTCCGTAGACGAACTCCCCGAGATCCTCGCCGTCGGCGTGGACGTGAACGGGCGGCAGGGAGCGGAGCTCCTTCAGGAGGGAGCCCAGGAGCGGCAGGTACTGGGCCTTGCGGATGCGGTCGGGGCGCTTCTCCTCGAAGCGCCGGATCAATTCCCCGCCGAGGCCGAAGTCCCAGACCAGGAAGGTCCGCCGTTCCAGGATGTGACCGAGGTCCAGGGGCTGGACGCGGTCCGCTTCCAGGAGGGCGGCGGCTTCCTCGGGGATGCTGGGGAGGCCGAGCTCCCGGGCCAGGAGATTGGCGGTTCCCACCGGGAGCAGGAGGACCGGCGGGAAGGGCGGGCGCAAGGCGGTGGCCGCGGCGTTCAGAGAGCCGTCGCCGCCGACCACGGCGAGCCTGTCCACGGTGGGCTGCACCCTGTGTACCCAGTCCATGGCGTCCCGGCGGTCGACGCCGGTGTACTCCAGGACCTCGTGTCCCCGAGCACGGAGGCGGGCGGCCAGTTCCTGTGCCAGGGCGCCTCCGCGCCCGCGGCCGGATCTCGGATTGGCGAGGATGGCGAGGCGCATGCCAGGGCTCCTAGGCTAGGACGGTGGACTCCAGGCCGCACCCCCGGCCCGCGGGCGCCGTGGTCCTGACCGGGGCCGGCGGCGTCCTGGGCTGGGGGCTCGCCCGGCGCTGGCCGGGCTCCGGCCTGGCGCCGCCCGTACTTCTGGGCCGACGGGCGCCGGCTTTCTGGGGGCCGGTGCGGCATGAAGCCATGGAGCTCGGGCTCGGACCCCGGGACCGCGGCTCCTGCGCCGATTGGGCGCGCCGGCTGCGCCCTGCCCTGTGGATCCACGCTGCCTCCCTCTCCCGCTGGGAGGCCTGCGAGCGCGACCCGCTGCGGGCCTTCACCTGGAACGTCGAGGCTCTGCGTGGCCTCCTGGAGGTGGCGCGGGAGACGGGCACGCGAGTCCTCCTGGTCTCGACGGACCAGGTCTTCGACGGCCGGGGCCGGGAGTACCTGGAGGGAGCCGATCCCTGCCCCGTCCATGTCTATGGGGCCACCAAGGCCCGGGCCGAGGACCTGGCCCTGGCCGCAGGGCAGGCCGTGGTCCGCTTGCCCCTGCTTCTGGGCCCGTCCGTCGCGCCGGGCCGCCGAGGCGCCGACGCCGCCGTGGTCGAAGCGGTCCGTTCCGGGAGGAGGCCGCGGCTCTTCGTGGACGAGTGGCGCACGCCCCTGGGCGTGCTCCGCGCCGCCGAAGGCCTCCTCGGGTGGCTTGCGGACCCGCAACCCGGGGTCTTCCACCTGGCCGGGGCCGAGGCCCTGAGCCGGCTGGAGCTCGGAGAGAAGGTCTGCCGCCGGCTCGGGCTGCGCGCCTCCTTCGAGGCCCTCCGCCGGGCGGACGCGGGCATGGAGCAGCGGCCGGCCCGCCTGATCCTGCGTGGCCCGCGGGCGGTCCGGCTTCTTCGCTGGAAGCCGCCGGATCTGCGACAATCCCTCGCTCACTGGGAATCCCGGAGCCATGACTGAGACCCTCGCCGAGGCCCTGCCCGGCCGCTACCAGCCCGCCGGGCTGGAGGGCCGGATCTACCGCAAGTGGGAGGAGAGCGGCCGTTTTGCCCCGCCGGAGCAGCCGTCGGGGCGGCCGAGCTTCACGGTGATGATCCCGCCGCCCAACGTCACCGGGGTCCTGCACATGGGGCACGCCCTGAACAACACCATGCAGGACGTGGTCGTGCGCCACCGCAGGATGGCGGGTTTCGACGCCCTGTGGGTGCCGGGCACGGATCACGCCGGCATCGCCACCCAGGCCGTCGTCGAGCGGCACCTCTACGAGGAGCAGGGACTGCGGCGCCAGGATCTGGGGCGGGAGCGCTTCCTGCAGGAGATCTGGAAGTGGCGCGAGGAGCACGGCTACCGGATTCTCGAGCAGCTGAAGCGTCTGGGCGCCTCCTGCGACTGGAGCCGGACCAGGTTCACCCTCGACGAGGACCTGTCGCGGGCCGTGCGTACGGCCTTCGTGCGCCTCTGGGAGAAGGGCTGGATCTACCGCGGGGCGCGGCTGGTGAACTGGGACTGCGCCTTGCAGACGGCGGTCAGCGACGACGAGATCGAGTATGTCCCGACCCGCGGCAGCCTCTGGTACATCCGCTACCCGCTGGCCGACGAGGAGGGGCCCGGGCTGGTGGTGGCGACGACCCGTCCGGAAACCCTGCTCGGGGATACCGGAGTCGCCGTGCATCCCGGCGATCCCCGCTACCGGGACTGGGTCGGGCGGACCCTCTCTCTGCCCCTCCTCGGGCGGCGGATCCCGGTGGTCGCTGACGAGAGTGTGGACCCGGAGTTCGGCACCGGAGCTGTCAAGGTGACCCCCGGGCACGATCCAGCGGACTACGAGCGCGGCGCCCGCCACGGGCTGGCGGTGGTCAACATTCTCAACCCGGACGGCACCCTGAACGAGGAGGCCGGGCCCTATGCCGGCCTGGACCGCCTGGAGGCCCGGCGCCGGGTTCTCGAGGACCTGGAGGCCCGGGGGCTTCTGGAGAAGGAGGAGGAGATCGAGCACAACGTCGCCACCTCCGACCGCTCGAAGACCGCCATCGAGCCCCTGGTCTCGGAGCAGTGGTTCGTGCGCATGCAGGAGCTGGCCAGGCCCGCCATCGAGGCTGTGGAGACCGGCGCCCTGCAGTTGAAGCCCGAACGCTGGGTCAAGGTCTACCTCGACTGGTTGTACAACGTCCGCGACTGGTGCATCAGCCGCCAGCTCTGGTGGGGTCACCGGATCCCGGTCTGGTACGACGAGGACGGCGTCCCGGCGGCCTCGGTCGAGGACCTTTCCCTGGGCTCGCCGCATCCGGTCACCGGCAAGCCCATCGTGCGTCAGGACGAGGACGTCCTGGATACCTGGGCCAGTTCCTGGCTCTGGCCCTTTGCCACCCTTGGCTGGCCGGAGCGGACTCCGGACCTGGAGCGCTTCTACCCGACCCAGTTCCTGTCCACCGCCCGCGACATCCTCTACCTCTGGGTGGCGCGCATGGTCATGGCGGGCTACGAGTTCGTGGACCATCTGCCCCGGGAGCAGCGCTGCCCCTTCGCGACCTGCTATGTCCATGCGACGGTCCTCGACGCACGCGGCCGGCGCATGTCCAAGAGCCTGGGCAACGGCATTGATCCGGTGGAGATGATCGAGCGCTACGGCGCCGACGCCGTCCGCTTCTCCCTGGTCATCCTCACCCGCGAGGGCCAGGACGTGAAGCTGGCGGAGAACCGCTTCGAACTGGGCCAGCGCTTCTGCAACAAGGTCTGGAACGCCAGCCGCTTCGTCCTCGGCCATCTGCAAGGGCCGATCCCTGAGCGTCCCGGCGTCACCCTGGAGGACCGCTGGATCCGCTGCCGTCTCGCCGACGCCGTCCGCGAGACGACTCGGGCCCTGGAGGAGTACCGCTTCCATGACGCCGCCCAGACCCTGTACCGCTTCGTCTGGAACGACTTCTGCGACTGGTATCTCGAGGCCGCCAAGCTGCGCCTGCGCGCCGCCGAGGAGGCGGGGGAGGATAGCGATCCGGCCCGCGACGCCGCCTTCGCCCGCCGGACCCTGGGGGGATGTCTGTCTTCCATCCTGCGGCTCCTGCACCCCTTCACGCCCTTCCTGACGGAGGCGCTCTGGGAGCACCTGCCCGGGCGCTTCCGGGAGGATGCGGATCTCCTGATGACGGCGCCCTGGCCGGAGGCCGAGGAGGACGATCGCGCCGCTGAGATCCAGGACTTCTTCCGGCGCCTCCAGGACTGCGTGCGTGCCCTGCGCAACGTCCGCGCCCTTCTCGAGGTTCCGGCCGGGGAGAGGCCGAAGGCCTGGATCCGAGCCGATTCCGAGGGACTGGCCGTTTCCTTGCGCCTCCAGACCCGGCTGATCGAGGGGCTGGCTGGGGTCTCCGGCCTCGAGGTGGGGACCGAGCTGGCGCGGCCCGCCGCCACGGGTACCGATGCCTTCGAGGGAGGCGCGGTCTACGTCGCCATGCCCGAGGGGGCGGATGCGGCCCGGCTCCAGGGGAGCCTGCGCAAGAAACTCCAGAAGGTGGAGAAGGGGGTCCGCAGCCTCGAGGCGAAGCTCGCCAACGAGCGGTTCCTGCAGAACGCCGATCCGGAGGTCGTCGAGCAGGAGCGCGAGCGTCTGGCGGCCCTGGTGCAGGAGAAGAACACCCTCGCGGCGAACCTCGAGGGTGTCCTTTGAGGAGCGACCCGGAACTTATTCGGGGCGCTTGACCTCGACCTCGGTGTCCCAGTAGCCCTCGCGCACGAGGCTACCGTCGTCGCCGATGGGGGCTACGGGGATGGTGAAGAGGAAGGAGCGGCCGCGCCGGGTCGTGGGCACCTGGAAGTGGAGATCCAGGCGCCTCGTGATGAGGTTCAGGACTACCCGGTTGTTCTCGTCCTTGTGCCGTTCGAGCTTCACCTTGTTCTTGACCTCGATGACGCCGACGCCGCGGTTCTCGGAATCGAGCACCACCAGAATGCCCTCCCGGGTCTTGAGGGGATCGATCTCGATGCCGCTGAGGTCCGGCATGGCGCGGGTGACGTCGTCCTTGACCTTGGCCCGCTTCTTCTTCCAGGCCTCCCGGGCCTTCTCCCGGGCCTTCTCCAGATCGCCCATACGGTCGATATCGCGCTTGGGCGGTGTGGCGCCGAGCTCGAGGATCTCGTCCACGCCGACCTCGGGGACGTAGGCCAGGATGTAGGTCCCGGGCGTCAGGTTCGGCTCTTCCAGGGGGACACTCGTGTGCAGGGCGGCGACGGGCAGCGGTCCGTGGCCGTTCAGGACAGCCTTGCCCAGGGTGGAGATGTTGTTGCCCTCCACCTGGCGCAGGGGCAGGACCGTCACCACCTCGTAGCCGTCGGGGACCGCATAGGCCGGGTGCAGGCGGGGTTCGGGAAGGCCGCTCCCAGGGGGCTTGCGAGTGCGGTCGAGCTCCTTGGGGTCGGCCCACAGGCGCCGCTCCACGCCCACTGCCGTGTTCGGATCGAAGGCCTCCTCGGCCGTGAGCCCGAGGACCCGGGCCTGGATCCTGCGCATTGCCGCCAGAGCAGCGTTGGCCGTGGGATGGACCGAGCTGGCGAAGCGGAAGCCGACGACGCCGAGGCGCGCTACGGAGTAGATCCCGACGCGCATGTCGATCATGGTCGCCCAGTCGGGGACCATGAAGCAGCCGCCTTTGATGGTGACGGCCGAGCCGTCCCAGGGCGGCAGGCAATCCACGCTCTTGCGGCCGACCTTGACCTTGAAGGACTTGAAACCGGGGAAGGGCTCGAAACCGCTGGAGGTCAGTTCCCAGACGTTGCCGGTCAGGTCCACCGCGCCGTAGGGGGAGGCATTGTCCAGGGTGTTGACGGGCAGGAGCTTGGCGGCGAGATTGCGCGGCTCGGTGGCGTTGAAGGCGACCTTGCCGCGGTCGAAGTCCGGGCCGTAGGGGTAGAGCCAGTCCTCGTCACCGCGTGCGGCACGGGTCCACTCCATCTCCGTGGGCAGCCGCAGGCCGGCCCAGGCGCAGTAGGCCCGTGCGTCGTCGGCGTTGACCCAGGTGACCGGGAACAGGGCTCGTTCCGGCGGCATCTCCCAGGTGAGCTTCCAGGTCTTGCCGTCGTACTCCCACTCTCCGTCCTGCCAGTACTTGTCCCAGAATTTGGAGGTCTCGGCCTCGTCGAAGACCCAGTCCACGCCGTTCGTCTCCTTGCCCCACTTGAGGATCGCGGTGCGCAGGTCGGAGTCGATCTTCCACCAGGAGACGGGTGGTTGGGCTCCCGTGGCCTGGACGTAGCGGAAGTACATTTCGTTGGTGACCTCCGTCGGCCCGATGTAGAACTCCTCCACCTCGGCCGTGTGCCGTGGTGTCATGGCCGCCAGAGGGTCCACGGAGTCGGGGTTTTCCTGGATCAGGGGCTCGACGACCGAGACGTCCACCCCGGCCACGACCTTGCCGGCGGGCACGTGCAGGAGTCCGGGTGCAGGAGCGCCTTCCTCCTGGGGAAGGAGCAGGGGCAGCAGGGTGAGG
>JALUUN010000499.1 GCA_027021325.1 Planctomycetota bacterium | reverse complement strand
GATGGCCGCCTGCGCCTGCGTCTGGAGATCGCCGGCGGCGAGTCCCCCGCCGGCAGCGACACCTTCCTCTACCTGCCGAACCTGACGCGGCCCCACCCCGGCTTCCTTCCGCCCTGCCCGGGCCTGGGGAGCAGCCTTCTCCTGAGGGCCGACGACCTGGACAACGACGACTGTGAGGAGCCCCTCCTCGAGCGGCGCGCCGCCCTGGACGCCACGGCCTTCGAGGGCCTGGAGGCCGTCGAATGGTCCGAAGACGGGCTCATCGCCCTCCCGGGAGGCCGCAAGGAGGAGACCGCCTCCATCCTCCGTAAGCGTTCCCTGGAGCGGGCGCAGAGCACCCGCATGGAGCTCCAGGTCCTTCTGCATCTGCCGGCCGAGGAGGAACCCCGCTTCCTCCTCGGCACCGAACTGGAGCCGGTCCTGGGCCGTCCAATGGCCTTCGGCAACGGGACGCTGCGCAATGTCCTCGTGGACTGGGACGTCGAGGTCGCCCAGGGATCGCGCACCGGGGATCCGATCTTCCAGCCGCTGGAGGACGGCGTCCAAGGCACCCTCACCCTGCACCCCGGCGCCGACGGCCGGCCTGCGGAGGTGGAGCTGGAGCTGAGACTCAGCCGTCTCCTCGCCCTGGGGAGCGCCACCCTCCAGCTCGCCGAGGAGATCGGTTCGAGCAAGAGCAAGGACGGAGCGACGCCGGTCCTGCCGCCGCAGGAGGTGCGGGTGGAGCTCCCCGAGCTCGTCACCCTCCGGCTGGACGGCCGCTATCCCCTGCCGCTGCGTCTGGTGCGGAGCGCCTCGGGCCTCACCGGCGTGCCCGGAAGCCGCATCGAGGTCCGGCTGAAGGCGGCGGACTGAAGTCCCGGGCGGCTGCGCCCCGAGGCCCCTCAGCGGATGCCGGCTGTGGCCGGCATCCGCACCTGCTTCGCCCGCTCCTGGAGGCGTGCCAGGGCGGCCGCCACCGCCGGCGCCGGGAGAGCCAGGGTGGCGGTACGGTCGGCCCGGGCGATGTTCAGGCCCACGGGCCGGCCGCGCAGGTCCAGGACCGGGCCTCCGCACTCGCCCGGGCCGAGGGGCGCGTCGTGGCGCAGGACCGAGGCGAAACCATCGCGGCGGTCGCTCAAGGCGACCCGGTCGGCGGCATGCCAGTGGCCGGTCGGTGGCGGCGGCGAGGCGCCCAGCTCCACCTCCAGCTGCAAGACCTCACCGTTCCGGACCAGGCGCAGGCGCACACGGTCGCCGGGGCGCGTGCGGCGCAGGTAGCGCACCAGATCCTGGTCGCCGAGGACCGGCTCCCCGTCCACGCCGGTGATGACGTCGCCGACGCGCAGGCCGTGGCGTTCGGCGGCACCGCCCTCGAGGATCCGCTTCACCGGCACGCCCGGCTCCAGGCGGCGCTCGAACTCGATCCCCAGGTAGCCGTGGCGGCTCGAAGGCGAGGGGTGGGGCGCGACGCCGAGGATGCCGACATGGAGGGCTCTCCTGCCGGGACCGACACTCACCAGGAACTGGCCCGGCCGCGGCACCGCCTCCTGCGGGAAGACCAGGGCCGGCAGCTCCTGGCCGGTCGCCAGACGCACCAGGGCGAGGTCGGTCTCGGGATCGCGGCTGAGGACGGCGGCGCGGACCGTCGTGCCGTTGGCGAGGGTCGCCAGCAAGGGC
>JALUUN010000498.1 GCA_027021325.1 Planctomycetota bacterium | reverse complement strand
CGGTCGGCGGCCTCCCGCGTCCGCAAATAAAGGTTGCGCTGGCGCTCCAGGAGCCCCCGGAGGAGGTTGACGGCGCTCTGGAAGTCCTGCCAGGACAGGAGCTTCTCGAGGAGCTCCTCGAGGCCGGCGCGCAGCCCCGCCGCCGCCGGAGCCGGGTCCTCGCTCGCCGCCAGGGCCTCGCCCAGGGCGGCGAGGGGCCCCTCGCGCAGGCTCTGGCCGCGCCGGCAGAGTTCGAAGAGGAGCCGCGATTCCTCCAGGGGCAGGGGCGCGCCCGAGGTCCGAAGCGCCTGGGTCACCGCGCCGGGACCGGGCCGGCCTTCGCGCAGGAGGGCGAGGAGGGGTTCGGCAGCGGCGTCACTCCCCGGATCCAGGCCGGTCAGGAGGCGCTCCAGGAAGACCTGCTCCAGATCCGCCTGCAGGCCGTCCAGTTCCCGGCGCAGGAGCCGGAACCTTCCGTCGCGTCCGCCCGCCTCCTCGAGAAGGGCGTCGGTCCGCTCCAGAAGGCGCTCGACGGCCTCCCGCGCCCGGGCCATGCGGTCGGCCTGGCGTTCCTGGAAGATGCCGGGGGTGACGACCTCGATCCAGGCCGATTCGGCCTCGGCCTGGCCGGCTTCGGGCTCGGCGGCGTCGGCCGCCCGCGCCTTCCAGCGGAAGCGCTGGATGCCGGCGCCGTCGGCGGCCCGCCCCGGATCCAGGAAGGCCTGGACCACCTGGAACCAGCGGAACTCCCGCTGCCCGCGGGCCTCTTCCAGATCCAGGGTCTCGCCGCTGTCCTCGCGCAGGGCCTGGAGGGCGGCCAGCCCGTAGTCGTCGCCGGCTTCGAGGAGGAGAGGAACACGGCCCCCGTCCACGGTCGTCCAGCGCCCGGCGGGCAGCGGCCACTCCACGGACGGCGGCCGGTCGGCGCGGGCCGTCCAGCGCAGGACCCCGGCGCGGGCGTTGCGGAAGCCGTCCTCGCCGGTGAGCTCCACCACCGCCTCGCCCGCGTCCCGGGCGACGGTCTCCCAGGTCCACGACGGCCGGTCCCCGGCGGTCCCGGGCTGGAGCTCGACGGCCTCGCCCTGGAGGGGCTGGATCCGCACCGATCGCACCGGCAGGTCGGTGCGGAAGCTCAGGCGCAGGCGTGTGCCGGCGGGCACCCGGAACTCCAGGGCCGTGGACTCCGAGGGCTCGACCCCCGTATAGGCCGGCGGCTCCACCGCCACCTTCCAGTCCACGAGGGCCGGCGCCCGGCCCGGCACCAGGGTCAGCTCCGGCAGGCCGTCGAGGTCGTCGCCGCCGACGAAGCCGAGGACGGTCTCTTCCTCGAGGGCGCCGATGCGCAGCACGAACTCCCCGCCGCCGAGGCTGCGGAGCGGCCGGCGGCCCTGCGGAGTCAGGGCCAGGACCTGCTCGGGAACCTCGCCCCGGGCCTGGACGCGCACCGTGAGCCCGGTGCCCCGGGCCAGGGTCAGGCGGTAGCGCTCGCCGCCCAGCTCCTCGAAGGGCGGCGGCTCGGCGAGTCCCTCGGCGTGGACCGGCAGCAGCACCAGGACCGTGTCCCGAGGCCAGGGAGTGGCGCCGCCGAGGAGGCGGTCGAGGAAGATCCGCGTCTCCCCCGGGAACAGGGAGGCCAGGAGGCCGAGGGCCAGGGCGGCGCCACCGCCGGCGGCCAGGGAGCG
>JALUUN010000497.1 GCA_027021325.1 Planctomycetota bacterium | reverse complement strand
GATCCCGCGCGAAAACCCCGGCCTCGACCAGTTCGGCCTGGGCCAGGTAGCGGCCGATCGTGGAATTCGGGTCGCCGAAGGCGAAGCGCTTGCCCTTCAGGTCGGCAAGGGTCTCGATCCCGGAGTCCGTCCGGGTGATGATGTAGCCTTCGAAGGTCTTCTGGCCCTTCTTCAACTCCATGGCCAGGAGCTGGATGTCCGGGTTGGCGCGCTCGGCCAGGACGTAGCTCGCCGGGCCGAAGCGCACGAAGTCCACCTTGCCGTCCACGAAGGCCTGGAGGGCCTCGTCGTAGGTCTTGTGGATCTCGATCTTGATGCCGACCGGGCGGTCCAGGCGCTGCTCGAGGTCGGTCTCCAGGTAGCTGAGGACCGGAATGAACTGCCGGTAGACGGTGGTCGGCTTGTCGGTGGTGTAGACGCCGAAGCGGAGTTCCAGGGCCTCACCGGCATCCTGGGAGAAGGCAGGGGTGGCCAGGGCCGCGAGGCCGGCCGCCAGGAACAGGGTCTTGCAGATGTCCATGCTCTCCGGGGGGTTGGAGGGGGGCGAAGGCCCGCCGCCGGCAGGGCGGGGGCTGCACCGTCCTCCATCGGCCACGCCGGACCTCCCTCCTGAGGCAAAGGGCGGGCCGGGCGGCAGGGGGGCGGCGGTCCACCCAGGGCGCGGGGGCCTGGACCTTCCGGTCCAGGCCCCCGCCGGGCCGGGCGTCCCACCCGCTCAGCGCCGGACCCCGGCGGGCTCGGGCCGCCCTTCGCGGGCCTCCAGGGCGGCCAGGATCTCCTCGGCCTCGATCTCCAGCCGGATCCCCAGCCGGTCCCCCGAAGAGCGCGCCACCGTTCCCCGCAACTCCCTGTCCAGACCGGAGATCCGGGCGCGGATCGGGACGCCCTCGGGAACCTCCTCGGTGGCTTCGGCGAGGCCCGCACTGCCCTTGCCCAGGTCGCAGAGCCGGGCCTCGAACCAGTGCCCGTTCACGGAGGCCTGGACCGGGACCGCCAGCGGCCGCCGCGGGCTCTGGCGGCGCTCCTCGAGGCGCTCCACCCGGCCGTCGGGGTGCAGGCGCACCAGGTCGCCGGTCCGCAGGGCCCCGAGCGCCCCCTGGACGCCGGTGACGGCCGCCAGCCCGAACTCCCGGGCCTGGATGGCGGCGTGGCTCAGCCAGCCGCCGACCTCGGTGACGATGCCGCGGGCCAGGGGGAAGACCGGTGCCCAGCTCGGGTCCGTGAACCGGGCCACCAGGATCTCGCCGGGCTGGAAGGCGTCGATGCCTTCGGCGCTCTCCAGGACCCGGACCACGCCGGTGACCGCACCCTCGCCTGCGACCCGGGTGCCCTGCAGGCAGTCGCCCGCTGCCAGAACCGTTGCCTCGGCGCCCTGATCCGGGCTCCAGGTCTCGAGGTCCACGGGCCGGATCTGCGCCGGCAGGACCTGCTGCAGGAGGATCTCGTGGCGGCGGCGCCGTTCCTCGACGCGGACCGCCAGAGCCTCGGCTTCGCTCCGGTCCTCGAGGAGGGAGAGTTCCTCCGGCAGGAGCCAGAAGATCCCGTCCTCCAGACCGCTGCGGCGGCCGAGTTCGACGAGGACCCGGCGCAGACCGGCCAGGGCGCGCAGGGTCTCGTGCTTGGCCTCCTCCTTGCGGGCCTGCAGGCGGCGGGCCCGTTGCAGG
>JALUUN010000496.1 GCA_027021325.1 Planctomycetota bacterium | reverse complement strand
AGCGGGGCCGGGTGTGAACCACGCCTTCCCGGGGGCGGCGGCGGGCCCGGATCCCGGCGACTTCCGCATCGTCTGGATGGACGAACGGAACGGCCCGGGGCGCTGGAACGTCTGGTACCGGCGCAGTACCGACGGCGGCCTCAGCTGGTCCGAGCCGGTGCGGCTCTCGGACCAGCCCGGCGGGGCCGCCTACAAGGGGCCGGCGGGCTTCGCCTTCCCCTATGGCGACTACCTGGAGATCGGGGTCGGCCGCGGCGGCCGCAACCACGTGGTCTGGGGAGCGGGCATGGGCTACAGCTCCTTCGGCGGCACCTGGTTCACGCGCGGCTTCTGAGGGCGGGGGCCGGCTCCGCACTGGACCGACCGGACGGTCCAGAACAAGGGGAGGCCGACCTGTAACCCGGAGCGGCCGGTAGCGTTTCCAGGGGAGAGGCCGGCTGCGGCCTCCTCCGCGATCGGTGCCTTTGCTCTTCCGCCATGACGTCTTCGAGGTCCCTGCTGCTGCTCCCCCTCCTGGCTCTGGCGCTGGTCCTGGCCGGGCGCTTCCTCCTCGACTCCGGCGAGCCGGCGGCCGCCGGCGGGGAGGTCACTTCGGGCGCTCCGGCCGGGGAAGAAGGGCCTCCTTCTGCCGAACCGGTTCCTGCGGAGGAGCCGGCGGCCGTCCAGGTGCCCGCCCCGGAGCGCGCCGCCCTGGCGCCGCCGGAGCCCCCGCCCTCCCCGGTCGAGGAGGAGGATCTCTTCCTCGTCGAGGCGCGCTCCGCCGAGGACGACCTGCCCGTGGCCGGGGCCCTGGTCCTGGCCCTGGACCTTCGCACCTGGACGCCCGAGCGCCTGGCCCGGGAGGTCCTGGCCGGCTCCGGGGTCCTGAGCGTCCTGGAACGGCGGTCGGAGCGGGCCGAGACCGACGAGGAGGGTCTGGCCCGGCTGCCGCGGCCACCGGGGCCGGCGCTTCTCCTTGCCGAGGGACCCGAGGGTCTCGCCGTCCAGATGCTTCCGGTTCCGCCCGGCGATCGTGTGACCCTGGCCCTGGAGCCCGTTCCCCGGTACCGCGTGCGCGTGGTGGATGCCGGAGGAGAGCCGGTCGCCGGTCTCGAGGTGGAGCTCCGCGTGGCCGACCGCTGGTCCCCCGTGCCCCTGCGCCGCGCCCGCACCGATGCCGAAGGACGTGCGGTCCTGAGGGCGCCGCTACCCCTCCTCGGTCTTCTGCCGCTCCCGGTCCGGGAACTGGCCCTCGGTCCCGCTCCGCCCTTCACCGAACCCGAGGCCGGCCCCCTGAACCCGGCACAGCCCCTGGAGGAGGAGATCCTCCTGGAGCTTCCGCCCACCGGCAGCCTGCGGGTCGAGGTGCGCAGCCCCGAGGGAGTCCTCCTGGATCTCGATGCGGAGGTCCTGGTCCACCGCGTGCAGGGCTTCCAGGTTCTCCAGGACGGCCTGCCCGCCTTCGGCAGCGTGCGGGCGCCCCTGCGCGGCGGCGGCGCACTCTTCGCGCCGGTGCCCGTCGGCGGCCGGTGGGAGGCCATCCTCCTGGAGGAGGGAAACCTCGTTCCTCCGCGGACCGCCGGTGACGGACCCGCGCCCGGGGGCGAAGCGGTCCTGGTCCTGGAGCGGCCGGCGGCCGCCGTGCGCGTACAGGGGCGCGTCCTCGCAGAGGACGGCCGCCCGGCT
>JALUUN010000495.1 GCA_027021325.1 Planctomycetota bacterium | reverse complement strand
CTCGTGGAGGACCAGGCTGGCCGCCAGGACCAGGAGCATGAGGAAGGCCCACACCAGGGGGGCGTGGCCGCTTCCGGCTGCCGCCCCGGCCAGGGCGGCGTTCAGGAGCACCAGCAAGGCCAGGAGCACCACCGCGGGAGAGACCCGCAAAGGGATCCCGAAGAGGCGTCCCGCGGGGACCGGCCGGAACAGGCGGAGGATCAAGGCAGAGGGGGCGGAGGGGTCCGAGGAGCGGGGCGGCGCTGGACGGGCGGCCGGCTCCAGCGGAGCCGGAGCAGGGTACCCGCAGCCCGGAGGATCTCGCCGCGGCTGATCTTGCTCTGGTCCAGGCGCCGGTCGACGAACTCGATGGGCACCTCCTCGATGCGGCAGCCGGCATGCCAGGCCCGCCACAGGGTCTCCTCCAGGAAGGAGTATCCCTCGGCCAGGATGTGCTCGGGTTCCAGGGCCCTCAGAGCCGAGGCGCGGAAGGCTCGGAAGCCGGAGGTGGCGTCGCGGACCGGCAGGCCGAGGACGGCGCGGGTCAGGCGGTTCGCCGTCCGCGACAGGAAACGCCGGCTCCAGGGCCAGTCCCGGACCGAGCCCCCGGGGCAGTAGCGTGAGCCCACGGCGAGGTCGGCGCGCTCCAGGGCCTGGAGGAGGAGGGGCAGGAAGCGCGGCTGGTGGGAGCCGTCGGCGTCCATGGTGAGGATGGGATCCCAGCCCTCGCGCAGGGCAAGGTCCCAGCCCTCGCGCAGGGCCGAACCCAGCCCGGCCTTGTGCGGCCGCTCCAGGAGGCGCAGGCGAGGCTCCCGTCCGGCCGCGTTGCGGACCCAGGCTCCGGTCCCGTCGGGGGAGGCGTCGTCCACGACCAGGATCGAGGCCTCGGGCACCTCGGCCAGGATGCCCCGGACCAGGAGCGGGAGGCTTCCGGCCTCGTTGTAGGTCGGAAGCACCACCAGGGGCCGCGCAGCGCCCATGGGGCGGGAGTCTATACTCCGGACCATGCCGACGCGGTACATGCTCGGACGCGCCCTTCAGGGCATGGGGCTGGCTGCGGTGCTCGTCGGCCTGCTCTTCAGCATCTCCCTGGGCTTCCAGGACGAGGGGCTTGCGAGCATGAAATACGAGCTCTACGGCCTGGTGGGCGGCGGCGTCCTCTTCTACCTGGGGCGCGCCCTCCAGGGCCGGGACGCCGGCTGAGTCCGCCGCTTCAGCGCGCCAGGCGTTTGCGAACCTGCGGATCCAGGTGGCGCTTGCGCAGGCGCAGGCTCGCCGGGGTGACCTCCAGGAGCTCGTCGGCGGCCGCCAGCTCCAGGAAGCTCTCGAGCCCTGGACGGCGTGCGGCGCGGATCTTCTCGTCGATGTCCTTGTTCGCCGAGCGCATGTTGCTCAGCTTCCGGCTCCGGACCAGGTTGACCTCGAGGTCTCCCTCGCGGCTGTTCTCGCCGACCACCATTCCCTGGTAGACGGGATCCCCGGGCCCGACATAGAACACGCCGCGGTCCTCCATCTGCCGCAGGGCGTAGGCCGTCGCCCGGCCGGTCTCGGTACAGACGAGGCTGCCGTTGCGGCGCAGCTGCAGGTCGCCGCCGCAGGGCCGGAAGCCCGCCGGGACGGCGTGGACCACGGCCTCGCCGCGGCTCAGGCTCAGGACCTGGGTGCGGGCCCCGATCATGCCCCGGGTCGGG